>NZ_CAXAVM010000249.1:0-9295 GCF_963972345.1 uncultured Gimesia sp.
AGAACACCAATTTCTGAGAGATATCTCAGCGAATCTGCAGCCTGCAAATCGATCCATCCTTTTGTGGAATGGGAGCATCACCCGGGTCATATTCAGGATGATTCAAAAAGTCATCGATATAATCAATCAGTCTGTCAGAAGCACAAGGCTCCAGTCGGAAGGCGTCTTTCTCCAGTGTTTTCCAGGTGACTCCCAACGACTGGCAAAAGAAGAATTCGAGAAGTCGACGCCGACGGACCGTAAGGTGAGTCTGTCTTCGACCGCTCTCCGTCAGAATTGCCCCTTCATAAGGTATTAAGTTGTAAACACCGGTCAGAAAACGTAGCGCCTGCCGGTTGAAAAACGTAGCGCTGGTTATGGAAAGATTCGTCCGATGTGTGGCTTGGAGATTCGGACGAAGATTGGGTCCTTATCTTACTTCGTCTCGTTTGACTTGCTGCTTGAGGTTTTTGTGTGTCGACGTTTCGCGTCTTGCAACCGGTAGCTTATGCGTTGTCGTTCGGATGATCTTGCAAGCCCGCTTCATGCCCGGCCAATCGAAATGCTCGTTGAGCATCGTCGTCGTGATTAGTCTTCGATGTTCAACACGTCCATGTCCCTTACAAAGCGTCGAAGCTTCTTTACGTCCGCTTCCATTTCGCGTCGTTGCCAGGGGGGAAAAGCCTTCGGTTTCAGCGAAGGCGAGTTGAATCTCTTTCAGCAAGGTTGGCTGATTTTCCTTGACAGTGAAAAAGTAATCACCGTCCGAATCAACGGTCTCTTCGCAAATATCTCGCTGGCAACACATGGCGTCTCCAATGATCGCTTTTCCCTTCAAAACAAGAGTTTTGAACAGATCAAAGACAGCCTTCGCTTCATTCGTTTTACAATCAACACGCGTCTGACTCAGCACGCAACCGGTTTGATGATCGAGTGCAGCGAGGAGATGCACTGCGCGTTGATGCCAATACTGTTCGACACGATATTTGCGCACTGTCGCATAGTAGTATAAAATACTGCCATAACGACAGGAATCAGCATGGTTAAGAAACGACCTCATCAGATTGAAGCAAGTGATATCACCGGTCTTAAGTATCTGGATCGGGTCTTCCGCTGTTTAAACGCTTGCGTCCCGAGGGTACAGAACGCGACAAAGCCGGTAATCGGCAACTGTTCTACGATCAGTATTGCGCGCTGCAGTTGCTTTATCTCTTCAACCCGATTGTTACTTCACTACGTGGATTACAGCAGGCCAGTGAACTCAAAAAAGTTCAGAGAAAACTCAACTGTCCACGATCTTCTCTGAGATCTCTGTCGGAGGCAGTTCGCGTGTTTGATCCCGAGCTACTGCGGGAAATCGTGGGCGAATTAATTGAAAAACTGCCTGTCCAAGAGCCTCAGGATCGGCGTCTGCAGGATCTGGCTCAGGCACTGACTGCCGTAGATGGTACGTTCCTAAAAACACTGCCTCAGATCACTCAGGCCTGTTTTTCAACCCGACAAGATAAGGGATGGCAGTTGCATACACATTTTGAAATACTACGGGGAATTCCTGTTCGCATGGATTTGACAGATGCCACCGGTATGAAAAATCAGTACTGTCCAGAGTACTGGAAAAAGATCGTTGCTACATTCTCGATCAGGCATATGAAAAATATGCCCTGTTTAATGAGATTGTTAATGCCGGCAGCAGCTATGTCTGTCGGATCCGTGGGGATCACATTTTTGTAGAACAGGAATCCCGTAAATTAACCGCAGAAGCCCAAGCAGCAGGCATACTGGAAGATCAGTCAGGGTATTTGGGTTCTCCCAAGTCACGGAGAACCCAAATGCCAAGATCATCTGGTGCGGCGGATTACTGTGAAAATTACTCCTCATCCTAAACGGGGAGGACGGAGGTGGGAAGGTGCTACCCAGGACCTGGTTGTAGCCACCAATCTGCTGGATGTACCAGCAGAAGTCATCGCACTGATTTACCAGCACCGTTGGCAGATCGAATTGTTCTTTCGTTTTTTGAAGCATGTACTCGGCTGTCGTCGCTTGTTCAGTCAGGATCCACAGGGGGTTCAGATACAGACTTACTGTGAGATGATTGATTGTTTATTGATTAGTCTGATCACAGGTAAAAAACCGACACTCCGAACATATGAAATGCTGTGTTTTTACTTCAGTGGGCTGGCGGATGAGGAAGATCTGATCAACCATATAAACCGCCTGCAATCCCACGAATCCAGATAAAACGAGAGCTCTCGCCTGACTACTGACTGTTGGTGACGAGATGATTCATGCTGCGCAGTTCATAAGATTCAGCTGTCGCATATGAGCCCCATCTAAAAGAGGCTCGTAGACAAAACCTCTGCAAAATACTGCGCACAAAAGTTAAAGTATTAAATCAGAATCAAATGCAAACGGTGGGCTGAACAGTATTGCGTTGATGCGTCTGTAAACTGCCGCACAACGTATTGCCTTCAATGGAAGTTGCACACAGAGAATCATTATCAATTTCGACGCCTTCTAAAGTGCACATCCATTCGCGAATCGCCTGCTCAAATTCTTCTGGACAAATCTTTTTGAGGAGATCTGTGTATGTGTTCGCACACGGTGGAATTCGTTTGAAGCCGAGCCAATGATAGGTACTTCGCTCAAGTTGGCGAACCCATTTCGCAATCATTCGCATACTGCGAATTCCACTAAGTGTTCCGCAAATAATAGCCGCCAGCATGGCATTAAAAGTGTGGCGTTGTCCCTGACGCCCGCGATGGTCGGTGATCTGATCCAAAATGGAAAACAGGTCGCACAAGTCGGCGGGTTGCATCGTATTGCCTCCTTGGTCTTGTAAAAGTTGAACTCCGTTTTGTAACTTTGTGGAAAAATATCCCCAAAACAGGACGTTATTTCCTACCCAGACCTACTACACACATTCAATGCCATATTCTGAGCAGCCCTGGTGAAACCCTACTTCGGTCTTGACACGTCTACTGTATCTTTGTAAAATTCTGATTATGATGAAGAATGGCACTCATATCTTTCAGCATGGATTGGTTTTAGCAGCAGTTTTGTTGTTCGCTATACCACTCGAAGTTTGCTACCATTCCATCACTTCTCCACATTGCTGCCAAAATGCCGAACGTAGCATTCCTTGTGATAGTCCATTATGCGAATGTCATCGAACGACGGTTTTTGCCGCTTTCTTTCAGATTTCTGGTCAGCGAATAGAGCAAAGTGATCTGAGTATAGCCAAGTCGGATGTAACCGAATTATTTGGGGCTTATCTTCAGGAAGATGCTTCTTCCCCTCCACCAACAACGGCACTCGAACGTTGTGTGCTTTTTTCGCGGTTGACTCTGTAATCCTTCGCGAGGGTTATATGTATCCGTGGATTGAACGGTTAGTGTCTCCAAGCAGCATAAGGCTGCCGTCAGCATCGCTTTTCTCTTGTCCGATGCCTCGTGTTTGACGAGCAGTTTAAGCCGTTTTCCCTTCTTAATTGTGTTCAATCATCTTCCTTTGGCACAATAGGGTGCCTGGAATAGGTGTTTTTCATGTTAGTTCTTACCCAAAAGATCTCTGAGGCAACCAAGCCTCCTTCGCTTAGTGTCTCCCGGACTGTTAAGAGTGTTGAAGGCTGGCGTGTGCGTCCGGCTGTTTCTCCACCGAAGGAAATTCCAGTACATAGCCAAGATGTTTCGGCGCGGACCAAGCCGCTGTCGCCCTCTAATGCTGGGATAAATGCTGTCCGCATCTTGGTGGCGGACGCAGATTCTTCTCTTGCCAAAATCTATACGACTCACCTGTCATTATTGGGTTTTGAAGTGACCATGGCTTGCAATGGAGTTGAATGTCTGGCTCGACTCCGCAATCGAATACCTCATCTAATAGTTCTGGATGCCGGGTTATTGTGGGGCCGAGCGACAGATGTTCTGGCTATATTGGATGAGTGTACCGACATTCCTGACGTGCCAGTTTTGGTGACATACGATCACACCTGTGAGCAGGCATTACCTGATGTGCGTTCTTTCCGCGTGAACGATTACGCGGCGAAACCTCTCACCCCGAACCAACTTGCTGAACGCATTCGCGAACTGATCGCGTTTGCGGGCAATTGCGACGAAGATCTTGACTCAGTTGACAATTGCGAAGGGCAATCACCTAAAAGAACTACGGGGAGTGCTCATGATGAACGTAGATCGAATTGAAAACCTGTGGTGTAATAAGCACCGCATGACAGCTTTGATGGGCTACGGCCTTTTGGCCGTCGCTGTAGGCGCAGCAGGCATGTACGCGGTCACGCGAGCTTTTCTGACTGAGCCTGTAAGCGGTGTAGCTTCTACCGAAGCGAGACACGGAGTGGATGACGAGCATGGTGAGGATTCATATGTGGTTACACTCGCAAAAGACAAATGGGCCGTAGCTGGACTTCGCATTGCTGAGGTTGCCAGCAGCAATCTGACGAGGACCGAGTGGATCACGGGCAAGGTAGCCCTGAATGAAGACCGCCTGGCGCATGTTTATTCTTTGGTCGATGGGCAAATTCATGAAGTTAAGGTCCAGTTCGGGGACGACGTAAAGCAGGGACAGGTGTTGGCCGTTATCGACAGCAAAGAGGTCGGCTTGGCCAAGCTGGACTTATATAAAGATCGGCTCGATGCCGAGTTCGCCAAGATCAACTATGAGTTCATGCGAGAGATCAACGAGAACACACAAGCGCTCATCAAAGTTCTAATAGAACGGCCTCCACTGGAGAAAATTGGAGCGACATTTGATGACAAGCAGCTCGGCAAGAACCGCCAGCAGTTGATGACTGCCTACGCGAACCTATATAAATCGCGTGCCGACTACGAGCGACTCACGTCGGTGGCGGAAAGTGGCGTGGTGGCCGGCAAGTTATTGATCGAAGCCAAAGCCCGGTTCGAGGCGGACCAAGCCACATTTCAGTCACTCTTGGAACAATTGAAGTTTACTGCATCACAGGAGGCTTTGCTCGCCGAACAAAAACTTCAGCAAGCCGAGCAGACCGTGGCGGCCAGTCGTTCACGCCTACTCATACTCGGCTACCAGCAAGATGACCTGAAAAGCATTGATCCGATCAAAGAGGGCGAGATGATCGCACATTATGAGCTTCGCGCCCCGTTCGATGGCACGGTAATTGGCAAAAACGTAGTGCTGGCCGAGCGGGTGGGACCCGATACCGAGATGTTTCAGGTTGCTGACCTATCGACGCTGTGGGTGCAAGCAGATATCTATCAAAAAGATTTGCCCAAGACTCGCCAACTCGGTGAAACGCTGCGGTTTCGCTCCCCGGACTCAGACCATCTTCACGAAGCCCGTATCTTCTACACGGGTGATATTCTTGATCCAGAAACTCGGACGGTGCGATTGCGTGCCACGATTGACAATCCGGATCGTCATCTGAAACCAGGCATGTTCGTTGAAATCGCATTGCCGGGAGAAACGCTGTCCAACATCGTGACGTTGCCGGCGTCTGCCATTCAAGAAGTGGAAGGGCATGATGTCGTATTCGTACAGACCGGACTGGAAGCGTTCGAGAAGCGGAAAGTCAAGGTTGGAATGCGCAGCGGCGACACCGTACAGATCCGCGACGGGTTACAACCTGGCAACAAAGTGGTTGTGGTCGGTGGCTTTGCCCTGAAATCGGAACTGATGAAAGGATCGATCTCGCATGGCCATTAAAAGTCGAGAGCATTTTCGTCTACACTCCCTCTTGGTGATTACCTTTCTGCTCTACAATTTTCTGGGGCTCGCTCGCCAGCTTCGGAGCCAGCTATGATCAACAAATTCATCGACGTCTCATTGGACAACCGCTTCGTCGTATTATTGCTGGTTGTATTGCTGATCGCGGTTGGTCTGTCGTCGATGACTACATTACCCGTCGACGCCGTACCTGACTTGACCAACGTACAAGTTCAGGTGTTGACAACTTCGCCTTCACTCGGTCCTGTCGAGATGGAGCAACTGATCACATTCCCTGTCGAAACGTCGATGAGCGGTATTCCCCACGTCGATGAAATACGGAGCGTGACGAGGTTCGGTCTGTCGAACGTGACGATCGTGTTCGAGGAAGGCACGGACATCTACTGGGCACGGCAGCAGGTCAACGAACGATTGACTGAAGCCCGCGGGGAAATTCCCGCTGGGTTGGGAACTCCCACGATGGGGCCGATAGCGACGGGTATGGGTGAAATCTACCAATTCGAGTTGCGCACCAAGCCGGGCTGCGACTACGACCTTCAGGAATTGCGAACGATCCTCGATTGGCAGATTGCCTTTCAGCTGCGCAGCGTGCCCGGTGTCATTGAAGTCAATACATTCGGCGGAGAACTGAAGACGTACGAAGTGCAGGTGAATCCGAATGCCTTACTGAATTACAAGATCCCGCTGAACCGTGTATTCGAGGCTTTAGAGCGCAACAACGCCAACGCGGGCGGAGGGTACATCGTTCATCACGAAGAGCAACGGTTGATCCGCGGCGAAGGGCTCATCCAGTCCCTTAATGATATCGCAGACATCGTGTTGGACGCCCGCGATGATGGCACTGCGGTTCGCGTGCGTGACATTGGCGAGGTGCATTTCGCCCCGCTGCTACGTCAAGGCTACGTCACGCGCGACGGACGCGGTGAGGCGGTGACCGGTATTGTGATGATGCTGATTGGCGAAAACTCCCGCGTGGTCGTTGATCGTGTCAAACAGAAAATCGCCGAGATCGAAAATTCGCTGCCCGAAGGTGTTTACATCGACACATTCTACGACCGCACCGATTTGGTGCGCCGCGCCATCGGCACCGTCACCGAGAACATCAGTGGCGGCGCGATCTTAGTCATCATCATGCTGTTTCTGCTTGTGGGCGACTGGCGCGCCGGGTTGATCGTAGCATCGGCCATTCCGTTGTCCGCGCTCATTACATTCATTTCTATGAATTATTTCGGCGTCTCTGCGAACCTGATGAGTTTGGGGGCCTTGGACTTCGGTATCATCGTGGACGGGGCGGTGGTGATGGTCGAGAATGCGATCCGCCATGTGGGCGAGGCAAAACGCCGCAACCCCGAGTTGAAACGCGCGGGGCTGGACGTGTTTCGCGACGCCGGCCACGAAGTGGGTCGGCCGATCGTGTTCGCGGGCTCGATTGTAATCATCGTCTTTCTACCGATTATGTCGTTGCGGGGGATCGAGGGGAAGATGTTTGGCCCGATGGCCTTTGCGTTCATGTCGGCCCTGGCCGGAGCGCTGGTCCTGGCATTGACCGTCATGCCTGTGTTGGCCTCGCTGTTTCTGGCCCGCAAGTTTTGCGAAAAGGATTCCTTCCTCGTCCGCTGGTGCAAACGGGGCTACGAACCGTTATTGCGGTTGGCGATCCGCTGGCCGTTGGCCGTGTTTCTGATTGCCATCGCCGCATTTTCCATGGGAATAGTGATCGCAATGGGTTTTGGGGCCGAATTCGTCCCTAAGCTGGATGAAGGCGACATGGCGGTGCAGGCAATCCGACTGCCGAGCGTTTCGTTGGAACGCTCGATCGAAATGACCACGGAAATAGAAAAGACGCTATTGGCGGAGTTTCCTAAAGAAGTAGAATCAGTGATCTCCAAGACCGGTCGCCCGGAAATCGCCACCGACCCGATGGGCGTTGAGATGAGCGACATCTTCGTGATTCTCAAACCGAAAGGCGAGTGGCGTTTCGCTAGCAAACCGGAACTGATTGAAGCCATGAAGGAAACGCTGGAAAAAAACATTCCGGCGAACAATTTCAGCTTCACGCAACCAATAGAATTGCGAGTGCAGGAATTGATTGCTGGCGTGCGCTCGGATGTCGGCATTAGCCTCTATGGAGACGACCTGGAGAAACTGAAAGAGATCGGTAACGAGATCGCTGGTGTGGTCCAGCAAGTGCCCGGAGCGGCGGACGTTCAGCCCGAACAGACGGGCGGTTTGCCCTATGTCCAGATGCGCGTTCGACGCGATCAGATCGCCCGGTATGGTATTAACGTCGGGGATGTGCTCGACGCGATCTCAATCATTGGCGGGAAGGAGGTCGGGCAAGTGTTTGAGGGCCAACGTCGGTTTCCCTTGCAGGTGCGTCTGGAGCCAAAATGGCGGAGAGATGTCACGGCGCTTAAGCACATCAAGGTTGCTGATCCCACCGGTCGACAGATACCACTGGAACAGCTTGTTGAGATTGAAGTTGGTCCTGGAGTCGCGCAGATCAGCCGTGATGAAATTCGCCGCCGCTTTCTGATCCAAGTGAATGTCCGCGGCCGTGACCTAGCGAGTTTCGTGGCGGATGCCCAGAAAGCGGTCGAGGAGAAAGTGAAACTGCCACCTGGCTACCACATCGCCTGGGGAGGCAGCTTTAAAAACCTGCGAGAAGCGACGGGGCGGCTGACGATCGCTGTTCCGCTCGCACTGTTACTGATTTGCTCGTTGCTGTACATGACATTCAGGTCCGGCAAGCTGGCCCTGTTGATCTTCTTGAATGTGCCAGTCGCCACGACCGGCGGGATTTTGGCACTCTGGATACGCGGCATGCCTTTTTCGATCTCGGCGGGTGTCGGATTCATTGCCCTATCCGGCATCGCCGTGATGAACGGCGTCGTCCTGATCGAACACGTGCGGCATTTGCGGCATCGGGGCCAAAGCATTAAGGATGCCGTCTACCAGGGCGCGCTGGACCGCCTTCGACCCGTTTTGATGACTGCCACGACTGATGCACTGGGATTCATCCCCATGGCCATCTCAACCAGTTCCGGCGCGGAAGTCCAAAGACCTTTGGCGACGGTTGTCATCGGCGGCGTGATTACGTCGAGTCTCTTGACTCTAGTAGTCCTGCCGGCCATTTACCGCTGGTTCGAGCCGAAAGGCGAAGAAGATGTGGAATTATGAAAAGAGTCGAGAGGCAAGTGCCGGAGAGACGAGTTGATGAGTGAGTTCCTGAAAGTGCTTGGCCTTGCCCTTCTTTCGGCTTTGGGAAATTTTGGGGGAGGCGTGATCGCTGAGTGGTTACATCCTTCGCAGAAGACGCTTAACCGGGCATTGCACGCCGCGACGGGAATCATCTTAGCCGTTATCGCCGTCGAGGTGATCCCCAAGGTATTGGACAAAGCGTCGACTTGGTTGCTGGCACTGTCATTTGTCGCGGGAGGTGCGGCGTACTTGCTCCTGGAAGCTGGAATTGATCGCTGGCAACGGAGCAAACCCAAGGGAGCCGGCACGGGAGCCTGGATGGTGTACACGGCGGTCGCCACTGACTTGTTGGGCGACGGGCTTTTGATCGGCGCGGGCTCCGCCCTATCAGGCCAAATGGGGC
>NZ_CAXAVM010000250.1:0-9267 GCF_963972345.1 uncultured Gimesia sp.
CTGAACCGTGATCCGGTCCCGCAAGCGGTTCAACACGAGGGTCTGATGGGTTTCGGAAATCCCGAGTTCCCAGGGCAGCCCGGCATGCTTGACGCTGGTCAGCGGGGAAGCACCCGTTCCGCCGGAAGCACCGGAGATCAGGATATTGTCCGCATGACCTTTCGCCACGCCGGAAGCAATCGTACCGACGCCGACTTCCGAAACCAGCTTCACGCTGATACGGGCTTTCGGGTTGGTATTCTTCAGGTCGTAGATCAGCTGCGACAGGTCTTCGATCGAATAAATGTCATGGTGCGGTGGAGGACTGATGAGCCCGACACCCGGAGTCGAGTGACGTACCGAGGCGATGATCTTATTGACCTTATGCCCGGGCAGTTCGCCCCCTTCTCCCGGCTTGGCACCTTGCGAAATCTTGATCTGCAGCTCGTCGGCATTCGTCAGGTACCAGCTGGTTACACCAAACCGACCGGAGGCAATCTGCTTGATCGCGGAGCGTTTGGAATCGCCGTTCTCCATGGGCTTGAAGCGGGCAGAATCTTCGCCCCCTTCACCAGTATTGCTCTTACCACCCAGGCGGTTCATGGCAATCGCCAGTGCCTCGTGGGATTCGGCAGAGATCGAGCCGTAGCTCATCGCTCCCGTACAGAACCGCTTGACGATTTCCGTGACCGGTTCGACTTCTTCCAGCGGAATCGCATCCCGTTTTTTGAACTTCAACAGCCCCCGCAGATGACACTCGCGGGTCGTCTGCTCGTTGACGGCTTTCGCAAATCGCTTGTAAGCTTCTTTGTCACCCGTGGTGGCAGCTGCCTGGATGTTCGCGATATTCTCGGGAGACCAGGAATGCTTTTCTCCGTTGGCACGCCAGTGGTACACACCGGGGTTCGGCAGCACGGGCAGACGATGCTGTTCCCGCTGCGGATAACCGATGTTATGACGCATTTCACATTCTTTTGCGACCACGTCGAAACCAATGCCTTTGATCCGGCTTGCGGTGCCGGCAAAACAGGTATCAATAACTTCCTTGTTCAGACCAACGGCTTCGAAGATCTGGGCTCCCTTGTAACTCTGCAGAGTCGAGATCCCCATCTTGGCCATGACTTTCAGCATGCCTTTGCTGACACCTTTACGGTAGGCGGCAACGATCGATTCGCGGGTCCATTTGGCCGCATCCAGTTCCCCGACTTCCAGTGAATGCCAGAGTGCTTCGAACGCCATGTAAGGATTGATGGCATCGGCACCGTAACCGAACAGCAGGCAGTGATGATGTACTTCGCGGGCTTCGCCGGTTTCCAGGACAATGCCGATCTGTGTACGCTGTTCATTGCGAACCAGGTGATGGTGAATCGCACCGCAGGAAACCAGTGTCGGCAGACCGATCCGCGTGCGTCCTACCGCACGGTCAGAAAGCGTAATCAGACTGAAGCCATCAGCGATCGCCTGTGACGCTTCTTCCCGGATGCGATCCAGGGCAGCGCGGAAGCCGGCTTCCCCTTCTGACTTGGGATAGGTGACGTCAATGGTTTTATTCTTCCAGCCACGGTAGTCCATGGCTTTGATGGCTGCCATTTCCTCGTTGCTGATGATCGGTTCCGGAATCAACAGGCGATGACACTGATCTTCGGTGGAGTCCAGCAGGTTGCCTTCCGGGCCGATATAGCACTCCAGGGACATGATGACTTCTTCGCGGATCGAATCGATCGCCGGATTCGTCACCTGCGCAAACAACTGGTGGAAGTAATCGTAGAGCAGGCGCGACTGATCGCTCAGGCAGGCTAAAGCAGCGTCGTTGCCCATGGAGCCAATCGGGTCCTTCTTCGATTTGATCAGCGGGATCAGCATGAACTTCAGCGTTTCAAAGGTGAAGCCGAAAGCCTGCATGCGTGAAAGCAGTTCCTTAGACGGAACGTGTTCCAGTTCCCCTTCCAGGGGAAGATCGCTCAACAGAATCCGCTGATTCTGCAGCCATTCCTGGTAGGGTCGTTTGGTGGCGTATTTTTCCTTGATCTCCTCATCGGGGATCAGGCGGCCTTCTTCGAAGTCGACCAGGAACATTTTCCCGGGCTGCAGGCGACCTTTTTCCTTGACGATTTTAGGATCGACTTCCAGAACGCCCACTTCACTGGCCATGATCACCCGGTCATCGTGGGTCACATAATAGCGGCTGGGGCGCAGACCATTCCGGTCCAGAACTGCCCCGATGCATTGACCATCGGTAAAGGAAACGGAGGCAGGTCCGTCCCAGGGTTCCTGCAGAGCAGAGTGGTATTCGTAGAAGGCCCGTTTGGCAACGGAGATGGAATGGTGATTCTGCCAGGCTTCGGGAATCATCATCATCATGACTTCCGGCAGCGGACGGCCGGACATCAGCAGCAGTTCGAGGGCATTGTCAAAGTTCCCGGAATCGGAACAGTGAGGTTCGATGATCGGGAACAGCTTGTTCAAGTCCTCGCCGAACAGGTCACTGGACATCATTCCCTGCCGGGCATACATCCAGTTGGCATTTCCCCGCAGCGTGTTGATCTCGCCGTTATGAGCCATGAAACGACAGGGCTGGGCGCGGTCCCAACTGGGGAACGTGTTCGTGGAGAAACGGGAGTGAACCATCGCCAGGTGACTTGTGAAATCATCAGCCTGCAGGTCGGGATAGAAGGGCATGACCTGATCGGGGGTCAGCATCCCTTTATAGACGAGCACCTTGGTGGAGAGGGAGCAGAAGTAGAACATGAGCCCCTGGGGCAGATTGCTGCCTTCACGCAGCAGTCGGCTGGAGGCTTTCAGAATGATGTAGAGCTGGCGTTCCAGGTGATCCTGGTCGGCGACTTTGCCGTTGGAAGTCGAAATTATGACCTGCTCCATGTGAGGCAGAGCCCGCAGCGCGGAAGGTCCTATGTCGGCGACATCCGGACAGACCGGCAGGGGACGCCAGCCTTGTACGACCAGTCCCTGCTGATGGGCAATTTCCTCAACTGCCTTCTTGCAATGTTCCCGCTGGGAAACATCGGTGGGCAGGAAGACATTTCCCAGGCCATAATTGCCTTGCGCGGGCAGCGTCAGGTTCAGATCTTCCTTGACGACGCGCGCCAGGAAGTCGTGAGGCATGGAGATCAGAATCCCGGCACCATCGCCGGTATTTTCTTCGCAGCCACAGGCGCCCCGGTGAGTCATATGACGTAGCATTTCGTCGGCGTCCAGCACGATCTGGTGCGAACGTTCGCCTTTAATATGGGCGACAAACCCGACACCACAACTGTCATGCTCGAATTCCGGATCGTAGAGCCCGTGCGCTTCCGGAAGTTGCCCCACCTGAAAAATGGAGCTTCGTGCTTTGTTCTCGGAATCAGTTCCACGCCGAACGGTTCGACTTGTCATCTTACTTCACCATTCAAACTAATGTTTTACAAAATCAATGCCCACCAGGCATTCTGTTATTGCGAACAGTCGTCGCACTCTCATTACCATCGTGGCACCTCGCCCTGGAGAGACGAATGCCCCTTTGTTACCGGTCTGGTACCGGAAAGTTTTCTGTCAAAGATCAACCAACATTCAGATTCGAGCCATACTGAAGGGAGAGTCCTCTCCTGGCTTAAATCGGGTGGATCCATCCAAACAGGAAAAACGCAGACAATCAACCTGCTTATTCACGCGCTATCAAAGGACCGAACGAAAACGCATCCATGGCGGAAGACCGGGATCTTCCTGACGCCGTTACCTCGGTCGATTCTCTGCGAGCGCTGGAGAAATTCGCGGGGTCTTCATGCAAGACTTCTATGAATTTCGACACCATATCAGGCGTCGTTTTCTGCTTTCTCTGAATGATCCCGATCGGGCGGGACCACTCGACTTCTTCCAGACGCACCACTTTGAGCGACTGGTCATGAACTTCTCTGGCGACTGTCGGTAAAGGCAGTACAGAAATCCCTGCCCCGGCTTCGACAGCCCGTTTCATATTTTCGATGTTATCAAATTCATGAATCAACTGTACGTGGACACCGGCTTTTCTCAGCCAGCGATCGATCTTTTGTCGAACGACTAATTCAGATGTGAAAGCCACAAAAGGTTCATCTTCTATGGCATCGACCGGGCAGCTCTCGCGCTCGGCCAGTGGATGACCGGGATGCACGACCAGTACCATGGGCTGTTCCTGCCAGAGGATACTCGTCAGATCTTTCTCTTCTTTCGGGAAGGAAACCAGTCCCAGATCAGCCTGATTTTCGCAGATTCGCTGATAGACTTCATCCGGATGCAGATAATCCAATGTCACCATCACGTCCGGATACAACTGCTGGAAATGCTCGACATAATCGTGCATCTGCGCCAGGCCCACAGAATAAATGGCGGCTATCCGTACGCGGCTGCGTGTCTGACCGACGGCCCGGCGAACCTGCTCTTCGACCTGCTCGAATGACTTCAGCAACTGCTGGCAGCCATCAAAATAAATCGCACCGGCGGGAGTCAGTTCAAAGGGTCGCTTGGAGCGATCAATCAGCTGGGCCCCCAGTCGTTTCTCTAACGCATGCACTGCCTGACTGGCGGCAGACTGAGATACACGACGAACCTCAGCAGCCTTGGAGAAGCTGCCTTGCACGACGACATCACAGAATAGTTCAGCATTACGCAGATGCATGGAAGTGAAACCTGTCCTATTTATAAGGAATACTAATAATAGCCGGTCTGCAGTATTTAAATTTCGAATACGGCACAGTGTAGGTATCAAAGCGCCGGGAAGTCAAGCGCACGACTTTCCGAAAAAAATGGCAACGTCACTTAGGAAAATTGCATTCTTCACAAGGCATTGAAATAATAACACTTACGGCCCATCTTCTGAGCGATCGCCAAAAGCAAATTTAAGAACGGCTGGAATTGCCATCCCGTAATCGGGTCTCGCTACCCTGTATTGAACACTCCAAACTGAAATTCGTTTCATCCTGACACTTATATTTCACGTTGGTTCTATTCAATTTGCTTATAGTAGCGAGAAACGCAGGCGAAACGCGTATTTTGATCTATGTTTAGCTGTAGCTGCCCTGCAGAACAGAGGGAAGTCTGCTGGACCAGGCATCCTCTATGATAACTACTATTTTGATGTCTACGAAATTCAGGAATCTGAAACGACTAATGGGCCTGCATACCTACTCAACTCAATCGAGCAGAGATATGATCATATTTCTCGACTGTTAAGGAATGCAGCGACACATGTTTACACGTCCCTTTTTTCTCTCACTCAAAGGAATCCTTATGAAGAAACTGATCCCGCTGTTTGCCTTTGTATTTATAGTCGGCACACTCCCCCTGCTCTCCGGATGTGGTAAACCTGCAGATCCTGGCGCACAGGGTGCAGCTGAATCAGCCAAACCACTGGGACCGGATGAATCCATTCTGGCAATGCTCAATGGTGTCAATAATCAGCAGATGGAAGCTGTGTGGAATTTCCTGCCTGCCAGTTATCAACAGGATGTGAACGGCATTGCCCATGAGTTTGCCTCGAAAATGGACCCGGAAATGTACAACGGTACGTTTGAAACCGGACAGCGACTGGCGAAACTGCTGAAGGATAAAAAAGAATACATCCTCAAAAATCAGATGATTCAAGGATTGCCCGTGCCTCCGGAAAAGATGGACGAGTTCTGGGATCCGACGACGAACATCATTTCCGCCCTGGTGAACAGCGATCTGTCCAGCCTGGACAAACTGAAAAGCTTCGATGGTGGCAAATTCCTGTCAACGACCGGTAATCAGCTGGCAAAGAGTGTGATGGCCCTGTCCAGTCTCGTGCCCCAGAAGGAGGGTGAGCCCAGCTTTTCTGAGAAACTGAAGCAGACCAAAGTCACAGTCGTGAAGACAGAAGGTGACACCGCGACCATCAAAATTGAAGCGCCCGGTGAAGAGCCAAAAGAAGAAGAGATGGTCAAAGTCGAAGGAAAATGGATCCCCAAAAACCTGGCAGACAACTGGGACACCAAAATGGCGGATGTCCGTAAAAAACTGGCCGATCTGACACCCGAGCAAGTGACCGCTCAGAAAGAACAGACCCTGGCCGGAATCAAGCAGGTCAATGAGACACTGGCCAAGCTGGAAAATGCCAAATCCGAAGAAGAATTTAACAAAACCCTCTCACCCATCCTGGCGCCGGTCGCAATGCTGGCTCCCATGATGATGATGCAGCTGGGACAGCAGCCCATGATGGGCGGACCTGGCCCTGGTGGTCCGAGCCTGGGAGAAAACAAGCCTGCCGATCCCAATCAGATCGTGACCATCGTCATCGAAAAGAAGCTCAGCAACGCGGAGCAGGATCCGATTATTGAACAGATCCTGCTGTCAGTGGATGATTCCGAGCAGGTTAATATCGTGCCGATGGCGGAAGGGGAAACTACGATCTTCAAGATTTCCCCCGTGACTGATGTCGAGGCGTTCGCCAAAAAAATCAAGTTTGGTAAACCTGCCAAAGTCGACGCGAAAAAACGGTCGATCACAGTGGAACTCGAAAAATAACGGCGAAGTTTCTAGCTGAAAAACGAAAAAGGCCACTTCCCGTGAACAGGGGAAGTGGCCTTAAGTTTTGCTGGTTTGCGCAGCAATCAATTATCTTTCAGGGAGGATCAGGCAGCTTCAGACAGATCTTCATCGTCTTCGCCGCAGGCTTCCACTTCGGAATCCCACTCTTCATCGCCTTCCTCATATACGAGATAATAAATCTCGTTCATCGCTTCTTCCAGATAAGAGCGAATGTTTTCGCTGTCGGTTGATTCGATCAGTGCTTCCAGTCTGGCGACAATGCGGTCGACTTCTTCACTGGTGATCTCTTCATATTCTTCCTGGTTGTTTTCTTCTGACATCGTTACCTCCATGTCCTGAGATTGACTACATTAAGCAGGAAAAGCACGAAATTATTTATCGGTTTTCCGGGCTTAAAGCATTAGCACGGCCCTGTGCAAAAATTACCAGGCGAAAGGGGAGAACACCCCACTCTGAGTTTCGCCTGACGGATTGAATTTCAACTGACTCTGTCGGAAAAGAACGGTTACTTCTTCTTCTTTTTCGAATCTTTCTTTGCGGCGGTCTTCTTTTTGGCTTTCTTGTTTTTCTTCTCTTTTTTGACGGTTTTCTCACCAAAAATGCGGTCCCAGCCGTTAGAGAAATCTTCGGTTGAACCTGTATGGACCGTGTAACCCGTCACTTGATCTGCCTCCTCATCAAAAACATCGAAAATTAGAATTGATCACAGGTTAAATTATTTATGAAAGCAGTTTTTGTGGCAAGCCTGAAATCACCCGACTCCCCTGCAAATCCCTGTTTTCAGAGGAAATAACTACCCGGCGACCGGCGCCTGAAAAACGTTATGGACAGGAATTCGTCCCGAAAACGACCCTGTCCGGTGTCATCTTAAATTTGAGACGGCCTGAGAATCCCCAAGCCTACGACACCATGGCCGCCCGTCTACTGGAACAGGCGGCCCGAGAGCCTGGCTGCCTGTAAATGGGAACTTTTCGTTCACTGGAAGAAAAGGAAGCCCCCCTCTCCCATCTGCAGGATCACAACGTCCCAAAGCATAGAAACGGAACACTTAACATCATTCACAGCAGTAACTTGGGATGGCACCAGGATCACAGAACACTTCGATGGAAATCGCCCGGATCGAATCCGGCACTCAATTCAAATGGCCCTGACTGCCGCCCCTCACTCTGCCTGTTTCTGTTCCTGTTTAGGCTCGGCTTTCTTCTCTGCTGCTTTCTTTTCCGCCTGCAGTTTCTGCATTTCGTTCTTCGATTTTTTGGATTTTTCCAACTGGAAATAAGATTTGCTGATGGTCCGGGGAAATTCATTATTGGACAGTTGAGTATCCGCGGTCTCCCGGTGAGGATCCAGCTTGAGACTTTTCAGAGGTTTCTCGGTTAAGATCAGTTTGGAGACACTCTGGTTATTCAGCCGCCAGATTTCCGCAGGAATCCGCAGCATTTCAGAGCTATCATCCTCGAATGTCAGCTTGAGAATCACCGGCATCACCAGCCCGCCCAGATTTTTGAGATCGATCATGTAGAAATAATTCTGAGTTTCCAGCAGTTTTTTCTCATCCGCTTTCAACTCTTTGAGATGATCCTCAAACTTCTTTCGATCCGCGTCGGTGACATCCAGGTCATCAAACTCATTGTAGAAATCTTTGAGCTCCGGGAATTTATCAGTCCGTTTCGGCAGCTTCTGGTTGCGGATATCAGACAGCGACTCCGGTTCTTCATCCCGTTCTTTTTTGCGGCGGACTTTGTCTACATAGGGGTCCCCGGTCTCCAGTAGATACTGCCTGACATTCTCCACCGACAGATCGGTATGATCGGTCGTATAGAACCAGCCCCGCCAGAACCAGTCCAGATCAACGCCAGACGCATCTTCCATCGTGCGGAAAAAATCGGCAGGCGTCGGGCGTTTGAACATCCAGCGGCGCGAATATTCCTTGAACGCATAATCGAACAGTTCGCGGCCGAGTATGGTTTCCCGCAGCACATTCAGCGCCGTTGCCGGCTTGCCATAGGCGTTATTGCCAAACTGCAGAATCGATTCCGAATTGGTCATGATGGGAACCTGGTAGTTCCCTTTCATATAGTCCACGATATCGCGGGGCTCTCCCCGCCGCGACGGATAATCGGGCTCCCATTCCTGCTCCGTTAAAAACTGCAGAAACGTGGTCATCCCTTCATCCATCCAGGTCCACTGCCGCTCATCGCTGTTGACGATCATCGGAAAATAATTGTGACCGACTTCATGAATGATCACGGAAATCAGGCCATACTTGGTCCGCTTGGAATAAGTGCCGTCTTTTTCCGGACGGGGACCGTTGAAGCAGATCATCGGGTATTCCATGCCGCCCACCGGACCATTGACTGAAATCGCGACCGGATAGGGATACGGAAAGGTGTACTTCGAAAACACATCCAGCGTGTGGATGATGGCATGTGTCGAATACTTACTCCACAGGGGCTCCCCTTCATTCGGGTAAAACGACATTGCCATCACTGGTTTCTCGTTGCCTGCCACCTGATGGCCCTGGGCATCCCAGATGAATTTCCGCGAACTGGCAAACGCGAAGTCACGCACCTGATCCGCCTGGAAAACCCATGTTTTTTTTCCTGTGGATGGAGAGGCTTCGTTCTTCTTTGCTTCCTCGGGCGTCACAATAAACATCGGCTTATTCGCGTTCTTTGCCTGGTCAAGTCGCGTCCGCTGTTCGGGAGTGAGTACTTCTACCGGGTTCTGTAACAGTCCGGAAGCGGCCAC
>NZ_CAXAVM010000251.1:0-8939 GCF_963972345.1 uncultured Gimesia sp.
GTTTCGCTGATCATGTTTCTGAATCATGAAATGCTGACGACCATCTTCAGCTGGCTGCTGGGCAGTTTCTCAGGCAGGCACTGGAATGAAATTGTCATGGCGGGACCGGGGATTCTGTGTAGTGGCGGACTGTTGTGGTTATTGTCACGTCCATTGGATCTGCTTTCGTTTGGTGATGAGGCGGCCCAGACGCTGGGCTTATCGATTGGCAAATTTCGGATGCTCATTCTGATCGCCGCTACGTTCTGTACTGCAGCCTGTGTTGCCGTATCAGGGGTGATCGGTTTTTTAGGATTGATGGCGCCACATATGACGCGCATTCTGCTGGGCCCCCGGCACGGACTGTTGATTCCCGGCAGCTGCCTGTTAGGCGCAACTCTGATGGTGATTGCCGATACGCTGGCCCGGACGGTGATTGCACCGGCGGAAATTCCGGTGGGCATTGTGACGGCGTTAATGGGCTGTCCGTTTTTTCTGTTTCTGCTGCTCAGTCGTGGTCAGCAATCTGGTTAAGAAGGGGAACAGGCATGCATCCGATCGAACTGGAAAACGTCACCTGCGGATATACGCGGCAGGATGTTTTGAAACAGATCTCGCTGAACATAAAACCGGGAACCGTGCTGGTTTTACTGGGCCCCAATGGTTCCGGCAAGACAACGTTGCTGCGTGCATTATTTCAGCTGGTGGAAATCCGCGAGGGCAGCGTGCTGATTGAAGGGGAGTCGTTGAGTCAGATGTCACGCAAGCAGGTGGCGCAGAAGCTGGCGCTGGCACCGCAGCTGGAATCTCCCCAGTGGCCCATGACGGTCGAAGAAACGGTGCAGCTGGGGCGCAGCGCCCATCGTGGCTGGGTCCAACCCTTTGGGGTAGAAGATACGAGCCAGGTGCAGGCCGCTTTGCAGCAGACCGGACTCACGGAATTACGTCAGCGGAAGATTACCGAAATTTCCGGCGGGGAATGGCGGCGGACCCTGATCGCCCGGGCGCTCGTGCAACAGACGAACGTGCTGTGTCTGGATGAACCGACGACGGGGCTCGATCTTAAATACCAGGTTGAGATTCTGTCACTCATTCGCAATCTGGCGCATGAGCGAAATCTGACTGTCATCCTGACAATTCACGATCTGAATCTGGCCAGCAGCTTTGCTGACCAGATCGTGTTACTGGATAAAGGGGAGATCGCGGCGATCGGCACGGGGGTGGAAGTTTTGACGGAAGCCCGCCTGACGGAAGTCTATCAGACCCCGGTCAAAGTACTGCCCCATCCGGAGTACCAGACGCCACTGATTGTGCCCGTGCTCTGAACGGGATTGCCACGCATCGCTCAGCTGGTGACGTAACTGTCACAGACCTGGACGTTGGCCCATTTGTCTTTGTTTTCTGAGATGAAGGTCAGATGGTCAGCGGCTTCCTGATATTTATCGTGTGAGTCTTTGTTATCGAAGACCACATTCAATGCGACGTGATATTCCTGGTTGTTCACCGGTCGCTGAAACTCGGTCCCACGGATCCCGGCGGAGAAATAGAGCACACCCGGATGATCCTTCAGATACTTGTGACAGGCCTTTACCATGGCTTCGCTGGCTTCGGGGGAGCCGTCTTTGAGGGTGAAATAAACCATATGTGCCAGTGCTGCATCTGCCATGTTCATGTCCTTTAATCTCGCTGCGATGAATTAAGTGTCTGTTATGGTTGGGTTTAGTGGATTTGGGCTCCGGGGTGAGCCTGCTTCCTGCTTTCACATCTTCTCAAAAAATCCCCTGAATGTCACGAGAACCGGGGGCCAGGGAAATTCGTAAATTGTGAAATTTAAGATAAAGCGACTTTAACGATTATGCCGATAAATGAGAACGGTGGGTCTTCGTTCCGGCTGATCCTGTAGAGCCAGTGTCTCAGTTTGACTGAAACGGGAACGAAATCATAGGAGTGCCATCCAGCACACTTAGTAAAAAAAGGAGTTTTTCGATGTCCCCCTGGATTCGAAATTGTATTGTCGTCGCTTCGCTGTTTCTGATTATGACTAATGATAATACCGCGGATGCTCATATCTTTAAACGGTTGTTCAATCGGGGAGGCATGGGTTGCTATTATCCACAGCATGGCCGTTGCGGTCACCGGTGTAAGAAGCTGGCCCGTCGTTATTTTCGACGTTGTGCTCCTGTCACTTCATGCTGCCCGGGCGTGTGTACTCCTCCTCCGCCACAAATCTGTTATCAGGACGTGATTTGTACGGAATATCGTATGGTGCCTCGCACCACCAATGTTCCGGTCACCACCTATCAGCAGGTGACTGTTGACGAAGGCTGCTGGCAGCAGGTCTGGGTTCCCAAAATGGTAACCAAACAGATTCCCCGCACCGAATACCGTCAGCAGACCAGCTATATCCGTACTCCGGTTCAGGTCAGAAAACGGGTTCAGGTCTCAGTGCCCCAATCAACGTGCACCGACTGTATGAACGGGCAACCTTCCATGATGAGCCCGTCACCCTCCATGCAGCCTTACGTAGTGCCTTCCACACCGTCACCCTCCAGTGCCCCGGTTCCCACGCCGATGAATTCCACATCGCTGGACATGGGAGCCTACCCGCCTCTTGCTCCGACCATCAGCGCCCAACCGGCGACTGGCTGGGGCGGAAACGGAAACAGCGGACCTGCGTTCTCAAGCATGGCTGCGACTTTACCTCCCAGTCCGGCAGTTTTGCAGGTTCCCGATCTGCAGACCAATTCCGAATGGCAGACGATTCCTTCTCAGAACACATCTTTCCAGACGCAGACGGCGGTTTCCAATCAATCAACCTATGATGATTCCCTGTCACGCACCGCATCCGCCAGGGGGGCCTTTGTGCCCGCTCCTTCAGCAGCGACTGTCTGGAATACTCCTCGTCGTCAACCCTTGAACTAATCGTCGACGAGTCTCAACTGTTACGATTCATCCACACCGGAATCGGCATCGCTTTGATGCGGGTTCCGGTTGTGTTCGTAATGCTGGACGGTTTCCTGTTCGCGTTTGATCATCTTGAAAAAGGCAACGCCAAACCCGGAGAGAAGAATGGCGGGCATCGCCAGCATGAAGGTGATGCTATACATGTAAGCGCGGGGTTTGGAATCATCGGTTTCGTTCAACTGCTTGCACATGGGGCAGGCGGCAGCCTGGCTGATGACAGCGGGGGAAGAAAACAGCCCCAGCAGCGCTGCGGTCAGAACACAGGAACGAAGGAATGAAAAACGCTTTAGCATGATACGAACCACTTGCTGAACAGATTAAGATGCTTTCATTGTAACAGATCCCGATCGGGATTCCAGCCGTCGGGCGGCTGAATCTCAGGCAGCGCCCGGCAAATGATAGAGCATGAAATAGATCACCACGCCCGTAATGGAGACATACAACCAGATGGGAAACGTGATTTTAGCAATCTTGCGATGGGCTTCCCACTGCTGTTTCAGGCCGCGTCGAATTGTTACCCAGGCCAGTACAGGCACAGCGGCGGCGAGCACGACATGGGTGATCAGGATGAAATAATAAATCGGCCGGATCAGGCCTGTTCCTTCAAATTTACGGGACGCCGTTCCCGTGTAACTTTGCAGTGCGAAGTGATACAGCAGATAGAAGACCAGGAACAGGACGGACGTTCCGAATGCCGTCAACATCGTTTTTTTGTGTTTCTGCTGTTCCCCATGCCGGATGAACCAGTAGCCCACCATCAGCAGTATGGTTGCCAGACCGTTCAAAGTGGCGTTGAGGGCAGGCAGCTGGTAGACCCAGTCCGGAGCCGTCCGGGGCGTCTCGCTGGTTTCGGGTTCGGCAGCCGGTGAAGCTGTTTCCGTTTGAGCCAGTAGATGAAACGTCAAAGGAACCAGTGTCGAACTCAGCGAAATCATACCCGCTTTGGCGGGCGTTGCCGGTGGGGCTGCTTCTTTTTCACCCTGCCTGTCCGGGGATTCTTCTTTCTGTTCTTCCGTTTTCTCTGCATCCTGTTTCACGAGCTTGCGCACTTCGCGTCTGAGTTCTGCCATCTGCACATCGTCGACCGCGTTATATTTTCCCAGGACGCGTCCTTCCTGATCTACCAGCATGACGTTGGTGGTGTGAATCACCTCAAAGCCGGGCTTGCGAGCTGGGCCTTTATTTTCCTCGACGGGCATCAGAAAGCTTTTCTCAATCAGGTGAAAGATCTCGCTTTGATCGCCTGTGAGAAACAGCCATTTCTCGGGATCGGCGCCGACCGATTCCGCATATCGGGATAACACTTCCGGAGTGTCATTTTTCGGATCGACGGTGAAGGTCACCAGGCGAAAGTCCAGGTCCCTCAGATCTTTCTGCAACTGGTAAAACTGGCCGGAGACGCGCGGGCAGGGGCCTGCACAGCGGGTGAAAACGAAGCAGGCCACCCAGGGTTTGCCCAGCAGGTCCTTTTTCGTTACGGTTTCGCCGCTGCGTTCGGTGAGCGAAAAGTCATCAATGCCGGTTTCCGGCCAGATGGGAGCTTTGGCTTTGACTTCTGCGGTCTCTGTTTCTTCCGCTTTTTCCTTTGCGGCGGCGGCTTCGCTGGCTTTTCGCTGCTCCATTGCCAGGTCATGCTGTGTCTTCAGTTTCCAGGTCGCAAACGCACTCACGGCGACGAGTACCCAGAGCACGATGATCAAAAACAGGGGGATGCGGCGGGTCGGTTTTGTCTCAGTCATATTTATTCTTCAGAGTTCGTTGAATGAAGTCATGTTTATCTGGCATTGCGGGTGGCCCGTTGGCGGGTCATCCAGATGGCAATCGATACATAAATTATACAAACCGCGGCGGTGACAGTCAGGCAGACAACCAGGGAAGGATTGCCGGGTGCACTTGGTAAAGCAGGACCTGCAGACAGCAGTCTCCGCAAACCGGTCACGCCATACGTCAGGGGATTGGCGCGGATGATCCAGGAAAGCCAGCCCGAATCTCCTGCAGGGAAAAACGAACCGGAAAGCAGCCACATCGGCATCAGAAAAACTGACATGATAGCGTGAAACCCTTGTGTGGATTCCATCGGCCAGGCAATCAGGTAGCCCAGCGCCGTCAGGCTGAAACCCAGCAGGAACAGAAACAGCAGCAGGGGAATGAACCCTGCCAGTGTGACACCAGTATCGAAGTCGGGCGCCAATCCGACAATTTTTAACAGGGGGCCCAGCAGCAGAAACAGGACAGCTTGTAAAACGGCCAGGATGGTTCCACCCAGCAGTTTTCCCAAGACAATGGAAGAGCGGGGAACCGGCGAGACCAGGACTCCCTGCAGAAAGCCTTCCTTACGGTCTTCGATGATCGAGATGGTCGAGAAGATCGCGGTAAACATCAGGATCATGACGGCGACACCCGGAAAAAAATATTCCTGGTAGGTCATGCCAGCGGTCGCCCAGTCGGGGGCTTTGAAAGAGCCGCGCAGTCCCGCTCCGAACAGGATCCAGAACAGGATCGGCTGGATCAGCGCACCGATCACGCGGGTACGCTGCCTGGCGAAGCGGACCACTTCACGCTGCGCGAGCGAAAGTATCGGCAGCACAAAGGGGGTTGCTGGTGTGACAGCGACAGGCTGATTCATTCGACTTCCTCCGCCTGCCAGAACTGATGTCCGGTTTCGTGGATGAACACATCTTCGAGTGTCGGCTTTCCGAGAGAGACCGAAGTGACCTGCTCGGGAAACGCGTCGATCAGCGCTTTCAGAAATTCATGTCCGCGGGGATGTTCCAGGCGCAGGCTGTGATTGACCTGCTGGGGTGTGACGCCGAAATTTTCTGTAATCTGGCGAAGCAGTGTCTCCGGATGTTCTGCCTGGATGGTCAGGCAGTCTCCGCCCACCGATGCCCGCAATTCATCGGGGGTACCCAGCGAGATGAGTTCGCCCTGATGCAGAATTCCCAGCCGGTCGCAGTGTTCTGCTTCTTCCATTAAATGAGTGGTAATCAGGATGGTGACGCCCTGTTCGCGCTGCAGTTGTTTCAGGTATTTCCAGAGATCGTGTCTTGCCCCCGGGTCGAGGCCTGTACTCGGTTCATCCAGCAGGAGGACCTGGGGAGAATGCAGCAGGCCTTTGGCAATTTCGACGCGGCGTTTTAACCCGCCCGATAAGGATTCGGCGAGGTCCTGCTTACGATCTGTGAGTCCCAGGTGCTGCAGTACGGCAGCGATGCGTTCCCGCAGTTGTCCTCCCGAAATTCCATACAGGTGTGCCTGATGTTTCAGGTTTTCCCAGACGGTGAGTTTGCCGTCGAGACTGGGAGACTGGAAGGTGACACCAATCAGCGTGCGGATTTCCCGGGCCTGTGTGGCGAGGTCCAGGCCGGCGATGGTGGCATTGCCTGACTGCAGGGGCAGCAGGGTGGAGAGCAGTCTGAAGAGGGTTGTCTTTCCGCCTCCATTGGGACCCAGCAGACCGAAAATCTCCGCGGGGCGGACGTCAAAACTCAGATGATTCAAAGCCAGCCGTTCGCCGTACCGGTGCGAAATATCAGAGACACGGATGCGGGACACAGCCTGCGATTCCTGAGGGAGGGTATTACTCAACATGACTTTTTTCGGGGTTCAAGGCGTCGGTCTTCGCTGCGGTTTCCCGGGCCTGTTCGAGATAGTCGATCTGGGGCGCTTCGTTCGTGTAATAATGAATGCCGATATCGGGGGTAATGGCAATTGTCAGCCCCATTGCCAGTACGATGGTCGGGCTCAGCAGCACGTACTTCCATCTTCCTTCAAATTTCAGATGCATAAAATAAATCAGCACAAACAGTGCTTTGGCGCAGGCGACAGCCAGGACCAGCACTGCCAGCAGCACGACGCCGTTCATGCCGATGATGTTCTGTTTTTTTAAATCGATCACGTCAAAAACAATAGACAAGCCCGTACAGATACAGAGGGCATAGAAAATGCTGGAATATTTGACGTAAGCGTGATCGTGTTGATCTGACATCGGATTGGTGGCTCTCGGTTAAATGATGTAAATCAGCGGGAACAGGAAGATCCAGACCAGGTCGACGAAGTGCCAGTAGAGGCCGATGTTTTCGACGTAATCTTTCCATTTTTTGCTCAGTCGTCTGCCCTGGATCAGCACGATGATGAACAGCAGCATGCCGATCACCACGTGCAACGCATGGAAACCGGTCAGCAGAAAATAAACCGAGGCAAACAGGTTTCCGTAAATGATGGGTTGCAGAAAATGCACAGGTGCCATGAGAGAGGCGTACTGAGGATCCTGCTTCAGCGTCTCCAGTTCTTTGTTCATCTCCTGCATGCTGATGGATTCCTCCAGCGCCCGGTCATTTAATTTCCGGTATTTATCACCGAGATCAAAATAGGTCTGCAGTTCTTTTTTACGGGCGGCAGGGGTATCTTCGGCAGCCAGTTCTGCCTGCAACTGCTGACGGAGTTCTTCAACGGGGGTTTCCACTTCTTCTGTTTTTTCATCTGTCACCCCGGCGACTTCTACTGTGTCTTCGGGATTGACCGGTTCCGTTTTCTCTGGCAGTTTCGCAGCAGATAACGTGATGGCCCGCTGATCCACGACCTGCTTCATTTCCCGCATCGATTTATCAATGGCCATGCGGGGGGTTTCGGGAATGTGTCCCGGCAGAATATCGTATTGGAACTTACCCGCATATTCGTAGGATTTGATCCCCAGGAACACGCAGGCCAGCAGCAGCGTCAAACAGAGGTAACGTCGCGCTTTGGCGAAGTTCTCGACTTTCATGCCTTCCAGTGCGAGCACGACGAAGTAGCTGGAGAGAATCAGCACGAACGTATTCAAGCCACCCGCCCAGACGCGGAGGTGCGTGATTTCCGGATCGTCGGGCCAGCCAGGTGATCCGGCGCGGAGTACGATATAAGCTCCGATAAAGGCGGAAAAGAACATGATTTCTGTCGCCAGGAAGAGCCACATCCCCAGTTTGGAGTGTGGTATGGGAAGTCCCATTCGGTATTGTGGCGAATTACTTTCGTGACTCATTGTAATCTTTCACTTTTCATCGCAGGTCATCAAGCAGTCTTTGAATCCTGAAAACATACGCTTGGATGGATCAGTTAAACAGTTGCAATCGATCCCAGGTGAGCGTGAGTAACAGCAGAGGGAGGTAAATCAGGGAGTACCAGATTAACTCGCGCGCGGTCTGGCGTGTTTCGTTTCGCAGGAAACGAATCGAAAAAGCGAGGTAACCGATACCGAGGACAAACGCGACCACAGAGTAAAACGTGCCCGTCAGTGAAACATATTGGGGCAGCAGACTGACGGGAATCAAAGCCGTTGCATAAATCACGCACATCCAGCCGATCATACGTGGTGCCGGATCTGGGGCGGGCAGCATCTTCAGTCCCGCCTGGTGGTATTGATGACGGTACAGCCAGGCAATCGCCAGAAAGTGCGGGAACTGCCAGAAGAACATGATGGCAAAAATCGCGAAGGAGGAGGTATTCAGGTTTCCGCCGGCCGCTGTCCAGCCCAGGATGGGAGGCATGGCACCGGGGATGGCTCCGATGGTAGTGCACAGCGAGGTGACGCGTTTGAGTGGCGTGTAAACCAGCACGTACAGCACCAGCGTCATCATGGCTAAAAACGCGGTCAGCAGGTTGACCATTGTTGCCAGGTAAAAAATACCGGTCAGAGCAGCACCGATGCCGAAGATCAGAACCTCGGGTAACGAGATTTTCCCAGCGGGCAGCGGCCGGTTGGCGGTGCGGGGCATCAGCGCGTCGCTCTTCATTTCCAGCAGTTGATTCAGCGAATTGCAGCCGACGGCAACCAGGCCGATTCCCAGCAGGGCATGGATGAGAGGCAGCAACGACCAGGAATGGGCGGAGGCCAGTGTATATCCCAGTGCCACCGAGATCAGCGCCATCGCCGAGATTCGTGGTTTAATGAGTTCGAGATAATCGCCTAACCGGGCCAGACTGACAGGTTTGGCGGCAGTTTTCGTTTCTTCAACGGC
>NZ_CAXAVM010000252.1:0-8937 GCF_963972345.1 uncultured Gimesia sp.
GCATTCACGAAACGGCCCGGCTGGTCGGAGCTGACTGCGGTCAGGCAGCAGCGGGTGCATGGCATTCATACACGGTTTGGCAGCCACATTATGAGTTTTGCAGCAGCGCAGCAGCTGGCACAATGGTTGTATCCCGAGGAGTTTCAAGATTGGAATCCGAAACAGCGGCTGCAGGAGTTTCACCAGAAGTTTATGCCCGTTGAGATGAGTGGAACCTGGATGCTCAGCCTGGACGGTGATTGATGCAGGGCACCACAGCAAACGATCTCAATCAGGCATATGAGCGTCTGGGCCGACGTCGGTTGGCTGTCGTGGTGACAGTAGTCATGCTGGTGCTGGTATCGTTATTTCTGGATGTCATTACGGGTCCCGCAGCGTTGTCTTTGCCGGAAGTCCTGACGGCCCTGTTTCAACCGGGATCTGTGAGCGAAGCAACTCAGACGATTGTCTGTACGTTCCGCCTGCCGACAGCGTTGATGGCGGTCTTCGTGGGTGCTTCACTGGGAATCGCGGGTGCGGAAATGCAGACGATTTTGAATAATCCCCTGGCCAGTCCTTATACACTGGGCGTTTCTGCTGCTGCCAGCTTCGGTGCCGCGCTGGCGCTGGTATTGGGTTCCGGGATGCTGGCCTGGACGACCACCGTTTTTGTGCCTGTGAGTGCGTTCGTGTGCGCGATGTTTTGTTCCCTGTCGATTTTTGCCATTGGTCGGATCAGAGGCGCATCGACAGAGACGATCATCGTCGGTGGCGTTGCGCTGCATTTTATTTTCAGTTCGGGTGTCGCATTCCTGCAATATATGGCTTCCGAAGATACCCTGGCGGCCATCGTGTTCTGGATCTTCGGAACTCTGCAGGGAGCGAACTGGCAAAAACTGGCGATCATCGCCGTGGTGATGGCGGTCACGACGGGTTTATTGATGTCGCGCGTCTGGCAGCTGACTGCGTTACGACTGGGAGAGAGCCATGCCCGCAGCCTGGGAATCAATACGGAACGACTGCGGCTGCAGACTTTGATTCTGGTCTCAATACTGACGGCAACCGCGGTCTGTTTTACCGGGGCCATCGGCTTTATCGGCTTGCTGGCACCGCATCTGGCGCGAATTCTTGTCGGTGAAGACCAGCGTTATTTCATCCCGTTATCGGCTTTGAGCGGTGCTTTTCTCGTTTCCGTCGCCGCTTTGATTACGAAGCTGCTGATACCGGGGACGATCTTTCCGATCGGAATTGCCACCGCGGCCATTGGGGCGCCCTGCTTTGCGGCATTGGCCCTGTGGAAAAGGAGGTCGTACTGGTGATACTCGAAGCCTCTGATATCTCATTCAGCTATGGTTCCCATCAGGTGCTGGAAGATGTGAATCTGCAACTGAAACCGGGTATGACGGCAATCATCGGCCCCAATGCCGCGGGCAAATCGACGCTGTTGAAGTGTCTGAGTGGTATGCTGCGACCGAAAGGAAAAGTTCGCCTGGAGGGAATCACATTAACGACTCTCAAGCAGGAACAGCTGACGCGGCAGATTAGTTTTCTACCCCAGGAATTCAATACGACAGCCGTGCTGACCGTCTATGAAACGGTTTTGCTGGGACGCGTCCATCAACTGGGTTGGCGCGTCTCTGACGTTGATACGAGAATCGTCAATCAATTAATGCAGGAGATGAAACTGACTGATATCGCAGATCGCTATCTGAACGAATTAAGTGGAGGGCAACGGCAACTGGTGGCAATCGCCCAGTCTCTGGCTCGCGAGCCATCTGTATTATTGCTGGATGAGCCCACATCGAACCTGGATCTGCGGCGACAGTATGAAGTCTGTACTTTGATTCGCAGGCTGACTGATTCGCGGGGAATCAGTACGGCGCTGGCGGTTCACGATCTGAACCTGGCGTCACGATATGCGGACTGGGTATACGTCATTCAGAATGGCAAGCTGCGTTGTGGAGGTGAACCGCAGAGTGTACTCACTGAAACCTTGATTGCGGAGGTCTATGGAGTGGAGGCGCGTGTGACGATCGGCCAGGAAACGCGACCGGTGATCACGGTGCTGGGACCGGTTCCCGTTGCTTCTTCGGATTTTCAGTCAGAGCGGGATGCAGGCAACGATGTTTAATGCGACTCACATGATCCTGCGGTTTTACCTGTATTCTTTTTTTAAGAATCTGCGCTTTGCTGATCCGTTTCTGATTCTGTATTTTCTGGAACTGGAGTTGTCCTATTCAGAGATCGGCCTGTTGCTGGGGCTGCAGCACCTGGTGACGGTACTGCTGGAATTTCCGTCGGGGATTTTTGCAGATCACTGGGGACGGCGTCGCGCCACCGCTTTGTGTTTTGCTTTTTACACACTGTCATTCTGCGGATTTGGCATGACAGGCCAATTGACAGAGGTCCCCGTGATATTCTGGCTGGGGGGCTGCCTGGCGTTGTTTGCTTTGGGCGAAGCGCTGCGAACCGGCTCGCATAAGGCCATTATGCTCGATTATCTGGACTCGACGGATCAATCGGCTTTAGCGACGCAACTGTTAGGACGGACTCGCTCGGTATCAAAAATAACGTCTGCGACAGCGGCTGTTTCGGGAGGCGTCTTGCTGGCCTGGTCGCGTGATTATGGATTACTGTTTTATCTTTCCGCGGGGGCTGCTGTCTGTGGTTTCCTGTTATTATTAACGTACCCCCGCGCACTGGAGGGCGATTCCTTTCGCGCCCGCCAGTCCACGTCAGTGAGTTCGGAAGAGAGTCTGCGAAAGCCGTTTCGAATGATGTGGCAGCAAGCCAATTTTCGCAGACTGTTTATTCAGTCTGTCCTGTTTGAGAGTCAGCTGAAAATGATTCTGAAGTATTTTACACAACCATTTCTGAAAACCGGGCTGGCCCTGTTCGGGATTCCAATTATTCCTCCCGCCGGTGTAAGTGGATTAGCAAGCGCGGGGGCAATCTGGGTCGGACTGAATGAGTTTCTGCGCGACAGCCTGGGAGCGCTGGGGGCGCGGTTCAGTCCCGGTTATGAACTGCAGGCAGGCAGTCGAAGCCACGCGTTGAATCGGATCTATCTCGTGGGATTTTTTGCGGTGTTATTTCTGGCAGGCTGTGCTGTGAACCTGAAGTGGGGTCTGTTGCCCGGTTTGTTGTTGTTGATGGGATTGACACTCTTACAGAATCTGCGACGTCCGATTTTTGTCAGTGCCCTCAATACTCAGATGCTCAAAACAGAGCGGGCCTCGGTACTCTCGCTGGAAAGCGTCTCCCGCGCTGTGACCGTGGCAGTGCTGCTGCCTCTGTTTGGACTGGCGGCTGATCAGTTTGGATTGCTGGCGGTCTGGATACTGGCAGCGGTGATTCTACTGGTCGGTTTTCTGTTTCAGATTCGACTGGAAGAGGTGTCCCGGCAGGAATCGCCGGGCTGACACATCGAAGTAGAAATGGAGTATTATCCGGGCATAGAACTAACCGGGCATGGAACGTAGTCATGAAAATAACCAGAGTAGAAAAGAGGCAGACCAGCAATGACGCAGGACGACGAACTAAAGCAGATATTTCATAGTGGCTGGACCAATCCGAATGTGGTTTCACATCGGGTCGAGCGATTCATCAAAGGGGAATTCGGATTTCCACTTTCACGCACCGCGTGGCTGGAGGTTCTTCGCCAGTCGGTTCCCGGCGAAGCACGCCGCAAGATTGCGGATATGGGAACCGGTCCGGGAACGATTGCGCAATTATGGGCAGAACTGGGGCATGAGGTCACAGGAGTGGATTTTTCTGCCACGATGATTTCTGCGGGGCAGGCAGCTGCGAAAGAGCGAGGGCTGACAGTCGATTTTGTCGAAGCCGATGTGGAAGCACCACCATTTCCGGAAAATACATTTGATGTCATTTCCAGCCGGGCCGTGCTGTTCACACTGCCACATCCCGGTTATGCCGTGGCGCGGTGGACCCGACTGCTCAAGCCGGGAGGATCGCTGGTACTGATCGGCGAAAATAACCCCACCGATCCGGAGAAGTTGAAGCGTCAGTATCGACCCGCTCCCGGCTGGGAACCGGATGAAGCCTATCGCAGAGCTTTGGACAAATTGCCGTTTCGCAGTCATACGGATGAAATGGTGCGGGTTGTGATGGAGGCAGCAGGTTTACGGAATATTCGCAGTATGCCGATGCAATCGGTAATGGATGCGCGGTCTGAACATGAAAAACAGGACCCGGAATATGGTGTGTTACAGGGAACGCCATATGTTCTCACCGGTCAGCGTATAGAGGACATGGAGGGTTGATTTTCTGATTGTTTGAGAGTCCTTTTTCCGCGAATAGAACAAGGAAACTGCTCGACATTACCTGCCCCTGAGATATAATCATATCATGATTCATTGTTTTAACCGCCCTCCTTCAGCTTGCCTGTTCTGCCTCCTGTTAACACTCATTTTTGCGGGATGTGAACGTAGTGATTCGGCTCCTGTTTCTCAGACAGGTGAGACGCTACCGGTCTTGAATGTGGAGACACTGGAAGTGACCGAACAGATCTGGCCGCGCATCGTGCGGAGCCAGGGAAGTCTCTATCCTGATGAAGAAGCCACACTCGGGATCAAAGTGGAAGGACGTGTTTCCCAGGTACACGTCGATCTGGGAGATGTAGTCAAGCCTGGAGATCCCCTGGTCACGGTGCATCAGGATGATTTCAAATTGCGGGTCGAGCAGGCGGAAGCACAACTGGCACAAGCCCGCTCTGCAGTGGGCCTCAAGCCCGGTGATTCTGTCGATAACCTGGTTCCGGAAAAATCACCTCCTGCCAAAGAACAGCAGGCAGAATGGGACGAGGCGAAAGCCAACCTCGAGCGTGCCCGCGTGCTGTTTAATAAGAAGGTGATGGGGCAGGCCGAATACGATCAGATTGTATCGCTCGAACGCGTGGCTGCAGCCCGCTACGATTCTGCACTCAATGGCGTGCGTGAAAAGATGGCGAATATCACCGTGCAGCAGGCTCAGCTGGATCTGGCACAGGAAGACTTGAATAATACCGTCCTGAAAGCCTCTTACACCGCAGTGGTTCAGAAACGACTCGTGGCCCCTGGCAGTTATATCAAGATGGGGGACCCGTTGCTGGTGCTGGTGAGCATTGATCAACTACGTTATCGGGGAACCGTTCCTGAGCGGGTCTCGACGCAACTGAAAGTGGGGCAGCCTGTCGAACTGGAAATCGAATCCCTTGATACGAAACAATCGAAGGTGACACGGATCAGTCCCTTTCTCGATCAGATGAGCCGCGCCCTGCTGTTTGAAGCGGTCGTCGATAATTCCGAGCGTGCTTTACGGGCCGGTCTGTTTGCGGAAGGGCAGGTTATTGTCGATCCCGATCAGAAAGCCCTGGTGGTCCCCCTGTCCGCCGTGGTTCAGTTTGCCGGAACCGAGAAAGTCTGGAAAGTCGAAGATGGCAAGGTGAAGATGCAGGAAGTATTGCTGGGCGAACAACGGGGTGAGCGTATTCGCATTTTAGAAGGCCTGCAGCCGGGAGATCGCATTTTAATGAATGCCCGGGAAGGGCGGCCCGGCATTCTTGCTGATACCAAAACGCTGCCGACGGCAGTACAGAAAACACAAATTTGAGTTCCTTCTGAAAATCGAATTCTGCTTTTGAAAAAGGGAATCGACGTTGTACGGGTTAGCGGAAATCTGTGTCAAGAGGCCAGTCTTCGCCTTAATGCTGATCATGGCATTAGTGGTAGCGGGGGGCGTTGCGTTTCCCGAACTGGGTGTTGACCGCTTCCCGAACATGGATATGCCCTCGATATACATTCGCACCAATTATCCTGGTGCAGCGTCACAGGAGGTCGAATCCGAAGTCAGCGCAGTCATTGAAGATGCCGTCGCGACAGTAGCCGGCATCGATGAACTGCGTTCCATTTCCCGCGATGGACGTTCGTTTGTCATCATCACTTTCAATCTGAATCGTAATGTGGATGCGGCGACTCAGGATGTTCGCGATGCGGTCTCGGGGGCAATGAATTTACTTCCGCCGAACATCGACCCCCCGATTGTGCAGAAACGTGATCTGGAATCATCGCCCATCATGACGCTGGCAGTCTCGGGCCCCCGAACTTCACGCGAACTCTATCTGTTTGCAGACCGCTATGTCAAAAATGTGATCGAGTCTTCACCGGGTGTCGGCGAAGTTCAGATTGCCGGTGCTGCAGACCGGGCAGTGAAAGTCGACATTGATGCCGACCGCCTGGCCGCCTATCAGATGTCGATCTTACAGGTGCGCGATGCGCTGGTCAGGCAGAATACGGAAGTGCCCGGCGGAAGGCTGGATCAGGGCTTCCGCGAACGTTCACTGCGGACCATGGGCCGCGTTGCCGATTCCGATCAATTTCCTGAACTGGTCGTGGATACCATCAATGGCACCCCCGTGCGTCTGGCTGACCTGGGAACGGTGACTGATGCGACAAAAGAAGTTCGCACGATCGCGAGACTGAATCAGAAACCTGCCGTCGTGCTGGAGATTCAGAAACAATCGGGTGAAAATACCGTCGCTGTGGTGGAAGGCATCAAAGAAATGCTGCCCCGCAGCCAGGATCTTCTACCCGATGATGTTAAGGTCAGTATCGTTCAGGATCAGTCGCGCTATATTGTGACTGCTTTGCATGAACTCGAACAGCATTTGATCTCCGGCAGTATCTTAGCCTGTATTACCGTGTTGATCTTCATGCGTTCCTGGCGTTCGACCGTGATTGCTTCGGTGGCAATTCCCGCTTCGATCATTTCGACATTCGCATTTATGAAACTCTTCGGTTTTACCCTGAATAACGTGACCATGCTGGCACTGGTACTGATGGTCGGGGTGGTCATCGATGATGCGATTGTCGTTCTGGAAAACGTCTTTCACTGCATCGAAGAAAAAGGGATGTCCCCTCGCGAAGCAGCGATTGTGGGGACGAAGGAAATCGGGCTGGCGGTACTGGCGACCACAATTTCGCTGGTGATCGTCTTTCTGCCTGTCTCGTTTTTATCCAGTGTAACCGGTCGACTGCTGTTTCAGTTTGGCTTGACGGCGACGGTGGCGATTCTGGTTTCGATGCTCGTCAGTTTCACTTTAACACCCATGATGTGCAGCAAGCTGCTGCGTCCCGAAACCCCCAGTCCGGATGGCCCGGGCTCACGATCCGGGTTTTATCATTATGTTGAAACGTCCTATCTCTGGATCCTGAAACTGTCGCTGCGATTTCGCTGGCTGGTGTTACTCATTTCGGTGGGGGTCATACTGAGTAATTATCCGCTGTATCATCTGGTGAAACAGGACTATATCCCGCTGAATGTTGACGAATCGGAATTTGAGGTTCGGCTCGAAGCCCGCCAGGGGGCAACGCTGCAGTCGATGAACCAGGTAATTGGTCGAGCAGAGGAAGAATTGATCAACACGGGAGGGGTCGAGACACTTCTGCTGACCGTTGGCTCCGGAGGTTTTGGCGATGTGAACCGGGCGAGTATCTTCGTGCGTCTGACCGACAGCGAACAACGTACTTTTTCTTTCGGCCGATTTTTCAGTGGATTGCTTCACGGGGATCTCCATGCGGCGTTTCGGGGTAACTTTACGCAGCGGGAAAAAATGGCGGAAGTCAGAAAGAAGCTCAAGAGCATTCCGGACATGCGGATTTCCGTACGAAACCTGACCTCATTGCGCCAGGGAGCACCCGTTGATATCGACTTCTCGATTACGGGGCCTGACATTGATGGCCTGCTGGACTTCAGTAATAAATTACGCGAAAAAGTGAAAACAATTCCCGGCATCGTCGACGTCTATTCCACGCTGCAGATCGATAACCCGGAACTGCTGGCACGCATTGATCGAGAACGGGCGGCTGCACTGGGCATCGATGTGCAGGAAATTGCGGATACACTGCGGGTTGCCGTGGGAGGAGATGACCGGGTCTCCCGTTACCGGGATCGAACTGTGGACGATGCCTACGATGTGGAACTGCGACTGGTGGGGCTGGATCGCGGCGATGTTCAGTCCATTTCACAGTTGTACGTCCGGACTTCCCCCCAGGCGATCCCAGGCTCATCCACTTCCTCTGCGGGAAAAAGTCTGGCCCGCATTGATAACGTCGTGGACTTCGAATTTAATACTGCTGCCTCCCGGATTGACCGTCTGAATCGACAACGCATGATCGCCGTGCGGGCGAATATGGCTTCGGGTTATGCCCTCGGGGACGGCATCGCTGCGATCAACGCTGCTGCTGAAGAGATCGGAGTCCCGGAAGGATACAACACCATGGTACTGGGCGGCGGTCGGGAACTGGAGCGCACGCTGGGAGATTTTGGCTGGACGATGGTTCTGTCATTCATTTTCATGTACATCGTGCTGGCGGCTCAGTTCGAGAATCTGGTGCACCCGCTGGTGATTCTACTTTCGTTACCCCTGGCTGTGCCCTTTGGATTATTGAGCCTGCACTGGGGAGGCGAAACGCTCAACCTGTATTCCGCGCTGGGGATTCTGGTCTTATTCGGCGTCGTGAAAAAAGCCGCCATTCTGCAGATCGATCATACCAATGCGCTGCAACTGCAGGGCTTTCCCCGCTACCAGGCGATTCTCCAGGCGAACCGTGACCGTCTGCGTCCGATTCTGATGACAACGCTCTCGTTCGTAGCGGGTCTGCTGCCTCTGTTAATTGCCACCGGTCCGGGAGCCGAAGAACGCCGCTCTATCGCTGTACTGGCAGTCGGTGGCCAGACTCTTTCGCTGCTGTTGACGCTCTTGGCAATTCCCGTGCTGTATACGTTCTTTGATGATCTCTCCGCATTTTTCACGCGTCCCAGAACCAAAGTCGCGGAACAGCCAAAGCTGGAGCATGTGAAAAAAGAAGTGCCTGTGATACCCAGGTAGAAACTTCATTGCTAGTGAAGTGTCATTTTTAAATTTTGGGTTGATAGATATCACGAGAGTGCGACAGCGGA
>NZ_CAXAVM010000253.1:0-8893 GCF_963972345.1 uncultured Gimesia sp.
TGGTAACCACACCCGGGATGATCGATTTGCCTTCGGGCAGTTTGACCGTTTCCCCGTCTGCGTCATGGGGAGTGATGACGGTCGTCCAGAGTTCATCCCCCGGTTTGCTGTCCAGGTCAACGCCTCCGGTAAGCAGGCTGTTGACCTTCACTCCGGTGACCTTGTAGAGGGCTTTGGTCTGCTCGGGCAACAGGCTGCCATTGGATGCTTTGGCCAGTTGCTGCGACATTGCTTCAGACTGATGCCGTGCCGACTCCAGCGCCTGCTGCGAATCTTTCAGATCACGTTGTAAGGCAAAGATACTGTCTTCCTGCTGACGCAGCCGGGCTTCCAGTAAATCAGAATTACCACGACCTCCACACCCCATGAGAGTGAGAATCAACAACAACGACATCCATGTCGTAAGGTATTGCTTCATTGGAAATCAACTTCAGCAGAAGACACCTCTTCTGCCCTCCTCTAAATCAGATTGAAATTATGCTTTGGTTCCGGGCAGTTCAAGGTGCTCCAGAACGTTGTCAATCAGACCGTACGATTTGGCTTCCTGGGCATCCATGAAGTTGTCGCGATCTGTATCCTGTTCAATTTTTTCGAGCGTCTGACCAGTGTGATGCAGCAGAATCTCATTCAGACGCCGCTTCATCTTCAGCACTTCCTTGGCATGAATTTCCAGGTCGGTTGCCGTTCCCTGCATGCCGGCAAGTGGCTGGTGAATCATGATGCGGCTGTTGGGTAATGCATTGCGTTTGCCGGGGGCACCCGCAGTCAACAACAGCGCACCCATACTGGCAGCCTGCCCGATACAGTAAGTCGCCACATCGCAGGAGATATACTGCATCGTATCATAAATGGCCATGCCCGCGGTCACGGAACCACCGGGAGAATTGATGTAAAAGTGGATGTCTGCTTCGGGATCATCGAACTGCAGGAACAGCAGCTGCGCGACCAGACTTTGCGCTACCTGGTCGTTGACCTGAGACCCCATCATCACGATACGGTCCTGCAGCAGACGACTGTAAATATCCATGGCGCGTTCGTCGCGACCATTTTTTTCGATCACATAAGGAGTAAGGACCGTCATATAAAACTCACTTCAATTGATGATAAATTTGATGGTGGAAAATCATTCGACAGTGCCGCTGCCGACTCAGGGTGTCTCTATGCTTTATCTTTATTTTTATCTTTGTCTTTTTTATCGCGGATCAGAACCTCGTCAACCAGACCATATTCGACAGAAGCCGAGGAGGTCAGGAAGCGATCCCGGGAGGTATCGAGGGCAATCTGCTCAATGGACTGGCCGGTATGATCGGCGAGAATTTTATTCAGAACTTCACGGGTATCAAGAATATCCTTGGCCTGGATTTCGATATCGGACACCTGGCCGCCCACTTCGCCAAACGGCTGATGGATCATCATTTTGGCGGGAGGCAGAATGTAACGTTTGCCTTCCTGACCGCCGGCAACCAGGATGGCGCCGCCACTGGCTGCCAGGCCGACACAGTAGGTGGAAACATCGCATTCAATGAACTGCATCGTATCGTAGATCGCCATTGTAGAGGTCACGGAACCCCCGGGAGAATTCACGTACAGGTGGATGTCCTGGTGCCGGTTCTCGGACTGCAGATACAGCAGTTTCATCACGATTAAATTCGCGCTGGCATCGTTGATCACGCTGTCCAGAAAGATAATCCGGTTATCCAGCAGGAGATCGCCAATCCCCATCTGACGCTGCTGTGAATAACTTCTGGCACGCTGATTTGCCTGCGTTGGCATCTGCCCGGAAATGGGGTCAAACATGATATGATCCTGAGATGTAATGGTTGCTATAGTGACTCGTGACGAGGTTAATTCTGATTTAACTCTCACATCGTTTTGAACCACCGACTATGGCTGGCCTGGTACAGGCAGTCAAGCGGCAGCTCGATTATTTCTGTTCCCTGACAGGGAGGAAGAGAGCCTGTTAAATCCCGCACGCTGTCGCGCAGGGAGACCCTCCTGTTGATTTGAAGATTATATATCGTTCCTTATCCGATTTCCCTGTGATTCGTCAAGAGACGTTATGCAAAGTTCCCTTTCGCAGCAGTCTCAACATCGCTTGTTTTTCTCTCTGGACTGAGTCCAGTTTTACTGAAGCGTCTCCAAGTTAATCCGAGCCAAGTATAATTATACGAGAGCTGTTATGGTTAATTGTGACGCCGTTTAAGAAAGCTTAGGTTGTCAACACCCTGGCAAAAAGCGTACATGTATACAGCATAGGAAATTCCAGCAAAAAACACCAGAGATCCGGAGAGCCCTGGTGTGATCTGGCGGAAACCAACTGGTGAGCAAGGCGCTTTATGCAGAGTACGTGACCCTGCCTCGATCAGAACGAGCCGTCTTCCACTTCAGCCTGTTCATAACGCTGCCCTGCGGGAGTGAGCAGTCGGGCGTAGAGCAGAGGATCGATCTCCGGCGACAGCGATTTGCCACTCCCGTCGCAGAAGATCACATTCACAGCGCCACTGGGATGATTCGAACTGGGGCGCCATGCTTGTCCCTTCTTCGCTTTCAGGTTGGAACCAATGCGGGAATCGGTTGAGTTAGTCGTATTCTTCAGATCGAATCCGGCAGGCAGTTTCAGCGTGGTGCTGCCGCTGGGGGAGACGCCCTGCAGATCAATGCCGAAGCCCAGGCTGCCCGTATCCTGGTCGGCCCAACTTCCGGCCTGCAGATTTTCAGACAGCATCAACGTCTGTGATATGCCGTCCCCTTCCGAAATAAAATCCAGAGACATCCGCGAAGTAAACGGTCGCCAGAACACGCCACTGGCAAACTTGACTGGAATGTCGTCTGTCGTCGCGGGATCTCCATCCAGTCCTCCATCACCGGCCGGGTGATGACCGACGCCGGTGGAGGCGTCATAGTACACGCCAGTCTTATTATAATTGGCGGTCACATATCCAATATTGACGACATAAGAGAGGGCGCCCCGATCGATTGCAGACTCGTCATCAGGACAGGTAAATACCGGAAAACGAATCGCGTTCAATGCAGCCAGCTGCGCGATTGCATCTGCATTCGTACTGGGTTCAGCCGCCAGATTCGCCGCCGCATCCCAGCGCTGACGAAAGCCAACATTGTCCAGAAACGGTAGCAGTGTAGTACACCAGGTCAGATCATCATGACTGGCATTGGCGTTGGGTGCTTCGTCAGAGGAAACCCGTTGGTTGGGATCGACCAGCAGTGGCAGCTCAGAGTTGGCTCCCGAGGAAAAGTTAACCATCGCCAGACCGATATTTCGCATATTGTTCAGACAGGACAGTTTTCGTGATGATGCCCGGGCATGCTCTTGAACCGGCAGGGTCAGCGCTACCAGAAGCGCGATAACGAACAGTACTACCACCAGTTCAAGCAGCGAAAAGCCGTTGCGCTGCGGTCGTGGCTGTCTGGTTTGTCTGGTCTGCATGAGTTGCCCCTTCTCCGCCTGAGACGCTGTCACCGTCTGTGAACCCGCCAAGAAAAAAAGCACCAGAGATCCGGAGATCCCTGGTGCCCGCATGTTTGAACCGATTTGAGAACAATGACTCAAATAAAGGTTGCAGTCAACTTCATTCGATTAGAAAGAAGTACCGTCAACAACAGCCTGGCCATAACGCAGACCGGCAGGAGTGAGCAGACGTGCGTAGACGCCGGCATCCATCTGTGGTGTCAGTGATTTTCCACTGCCATCGCAGAAGATCACATTCACGGCACCACTGGGATGGTTCGAACTGGGACGCCATGCCTCTCCTTTGGCTGCGGTCAGGTTAGCACCGATTCGCGAATCAGATGAGTTCGTTGTATTCTGCAGATTGAATCCAGCAGGCAAAGCCAAATTACTACCTGAGTACAAACCTTCAAAGTCAATTCCGAATCCGAGGCTGCCTGTATCCTGATCATACCATTCACCAGCCTGCAGGTTTTCAGACAGCATCAGTGTCTGAGTCATACCATCGGCAGCTGAAATATAATCCAGAGACATACGAGAAGAATGAGGACGCCAGAAGACGCCTGTTCCAAACTTCATCGGAATATCACCGGTTGTAGATGCGTCTGCATCAAGTCCACCATCTCCCACCGGGTGATGCCCCTGGGAACCGATGGAAGCGCCAGGATCGTATCCAACGCCAGTCTGATTATAAAGGGCAGTAACATAGCCCACATTCACTACGTAAGACAGTGCACCCTGATCAGTAGAGAACTGATCGTCGGGGCAGGTGAAGACGGGAAATCGGATCACATTCAGAGAAGCAAGATTAGAAAGATCGGTTGCAGTAGCACCTGTCTGAGCAGCAGCACTGGCAGTTGCATCCCAACGCTGACGGAAACCAACGTTGTCCAGGAACGGCAGCAGAGTGGTACACCAGGACAGGTCGTCATTGCTGGCATTGGTATGACCGTCTTCAATGTTGCGATCCACCAGCAGTGGCAGCTGCGAGTTGGCTCCGGATGAGAAGTTGACGACGGCCAGTCCGACGTTTCTCATGTTGTTCAGACAGGACAGTTTTCGCGCTGAGGCACGGGCACTTTGAATGGCCGGCAGTGTCAGCGACACCAGGATGCCGATGATGGTGATCACCACCAGCAGTTCGATCAGCGTAAACCCTTTACGCTTCTGCAGCTTTTGTTTGGTTCGACAATTATTCATGTCATTCTCCTCACTTAGAAATACGGTTCAAACAGATTATATCTTACTTGTTGACAAGTATCAAAAACAAACTCGAAAACATCTCGATCCCACAGGAAACCAGAGGAATCCCGGACGAATCCGCTCTACAGGAACAGACGTTTCAATCGTCCGCCTCCCACAGACTCTACTCACAGGCCCGCGACCAGAGCTGCTTACTTAGGCTACATGTCATCCCCCCTCATTCCTGTGTCACTATTAACCATTATACCCGATTGTCCTGTTGTAATGATCAGGTAAATTTCCTAAAAGGATATTTATCTGAATACCCGGTTTTATTGCACCTGATGGCGATAACGCACCAGGCGTTTCCAGTGGTCGAACTGTCCCGTACTCGGTTCAAATGCCTGTTCTGCCCGGGTCCGGTCAATGACGAAAAAGCCTCGATAGTCTGGCTGATTCACTGTACGAGCCGGGTCGAAAGGTGACAAACGTGCGCCAATCTCCACCGGACTGCCATAAGTGGTGGTCCCTGCCCCGCTCGCTTCAAAATAAGCGACTGACATGAATACCACAAATGTGTTACTTCGGGTTGTTGTGTTAGCCGCAATTTTCGAGAGCAGTCGATTACGGGTATGTACGTCAATTTTATTTACGCCTGCTGACCCCAGATGCTCAGCACCAGTTGTCAGTTCGAACAGCAGACGCGGGTTTGGATTCGGACTGCTGATGTCTGCAGGCAGACTGCGGAAAATTGTGTTTTCACGCAGATTATTCACGGTACCAGTAGAGGTAAATCCAGTTGCGTAATCAAAACTGCGGAAGGGACGTGACCCTGGTGTTCCAGGAATATGAGGGTCGTTAGTTAGTCCCAAATCCCGGGCATCGCGTGATTCCGTGAATTCGCGCCACCAGTCACCGCCTAAATGGTTGGCGACCAGCTGTGGATGAACGGCACTGCCGGTCATGTCCATCGTGAATGCATCGGCATCATCCAGCAGAGCTGCCAGCACAGCCGGATGCCGAATCGTATTCAGATTGATGCGTCCCGGGACGCGCGGATCTGCCAGCGGATTGCCCAGTTGATGATGGATGCGAGTCGGAACTTCAAGAAATTCCAGAATCCGATACCAGCGGTTATCATCACAAGTGGGAGCAGGATCACTGAAATCAGTATCGTCAGGACCACTGGGATCAAGAAATTTCTGAACTCCAGCGAAACGGACATCGTTTGCCCGGTCCACTGTCGTTGAAGTATCAGTTCGCGTCTGTACTCCTGATTCCGTGGCCAGATCGCGGGTCACACGATTCGGACCGATCACAGGAACGCTTAACAGTTCCACAATCGAAGCAAAGTCACGGTCAAAATGAGGCTGCCAGATATCGAAACGGGGACGGTCATCGGAAAATGCCCAGCCACGTTCGCTGGCATCATCGATGTCCCCATCGTTGTCATCGTCAACCATATCCTGACCGGGCAGACCATCTGCCCCCAGATTCCCTGTTCCGGTGTTCGAATTGGTAGACCCCACTGTATTCGCACGATAACCGGAACCAGCGCTGCCTGCGGCATGGCTAGCTTCTCCTGAACCACGAGCGTGTAGAGGCTGGGCTCGTTCGAAGCTCCGCAATTGATTCAATTGAGACTGAATTGCGGAGGACATGCTGGATTCCTGTAGCTCGAACTCTTCCATGCCAGTCACAACCATACTGTCCACTTCCACCCAGGGATTATCAGCATTATCCACGGCATTGTTGGTTGCCGGTGCATTCCGCCCGGGATGAGCGCGTCGCATCAGTCTGACAATGAAAGTCAAACTCGAAAAATTAGGCGTGCCTCCGGGATCCGTATTGGAACTATTCAGGAAGTCACCACGCGTCGAAATAGGAGTAACCGTATCTGCTTCTGACGTCATCAGGAAATCAGCCGTGTCATCATCGGTAATCAGATCGATGGCGGGAGTCGATGTATCCCGTGGGGCAATCGTAGTATAAGCGGGAGTCCCCCCCGCAAAATTGGGGTCAACCCGGAAATAACTGGGGCGCGGCATCGACGACATCGGGTCGGTATCTTCATTATCGCCGGCTGAGCGAAGATTGAAACCACCGCCCCCACCGACAGAGCCGCTCCGCAAAGTGACACGCCGCTTGTGGGTATCGTTTAACACCGGGTCTGGAGTAAGATTATCCAGATTGGAATAATCGCCGCTGATCATGGCCGCATCAGTGCGTGGTTCCAGGCGGATCTGCCAGGCATCATTCTCAAAGCTGACTATCTGATGGTTGGCATTTCGTAATTCGATAAACGAGAAATAACGGTCTTTTTCATCATTGTATTCGGTCGCATCGTGGTTGACTTCGTTAGAGGAAGCATCTTCGACTTTGGGAGCCTTGATCGCCAGGAATTCGCTGAGTGTCAGCTTTTGTGCTTCGACGCCATAGACCACGCCTCGCTGACCAGCCTGACTGGAAATCCCCAGGTTCGTAGCAAGAGTGGTTTCATCGTCGGTATGATAGGGATTATCTCCCAGCCCCCAGCCGTCGTGCAGGTTTTTATCGTATTCGAAACGAGTAATCACTTCGTCAGGATCCAGGGCATCAACCACATTCACGGCAAACTGCGCCATTTCCTGCATTTGAGCATCGGTATAGAGAGCATTACTGGAGTTGTCGGCGCGATAGTCTAGATTGTCCTTGCTTCCTCCGAGGGTATAAAGCAGCACATAGATATCGCGGGCCATTAACTGACGATCATAGCGTGCCCAGAATTCCTTTTGCTCCTGAGTCGTAGGAGGATAAGCGGGCAAATTATAAGCATACCAGCCGGTGTTAATGGCAGTCGAAGGTAGAATGTCGAGGATGCCATTCCCGTTCAGATCTTCGCCGATGCCGATGTCCAGTGCACCATTTCCATTGACATCCTCACCAGGGTGCGGAGTAAGCGGACGCGTTGTTACAGTCTGCCCTGTCCCGGTATCATCATAGACGAGAACTTGATTGATATCCAGCTTCATCTGCTTTCGTGGCGTTGTGGTATTTCCACGTTCCACCGTTAAAAGTTGGCGAAGTGGTGCCCGGAATGGATCAAGGGCTGTCCCGGCAATTTTATTTGAATTGCGAGAGCCACTACCATTCAGATCTTCAATATTTGTTCCACGAGTATTTCCTAACAAGTCCGTGTAATTCAGATTGCCACTGTAATCCAGGTCAACTTCGTTTGTGAAATCCGGTGGAAATTCCAGTTTGCCATCGTTGTTCGTATCGGCGCTGAACAACCAGCTGAGGTAACGATTCGAAGTATCAAGATTCGATATAGAACCATCATCATTCGGTCGGTTCTTCAAAGAATCGGCCATGGAAAACTGTTTACGACCCCAGCTCATGGTCGTGAAAGTCTTGCGGATCGAATTACCGCGGTTATTGACGGTATCTGCCCGACCGAAGTTAAACGGCAGCAGGCTGGACAGACGCGAACTGATACCCGTGTTATCCTGATCGGTCTGCGACAGATGCAGGAAGGCCAGGTCGGCAGGAGTAAATGGTTCATCATAAGGGCGTCTGGCTTGTTCCATATCGACGATGATTTCATCAGCTTCATCAACCAGAATACCATAATTTTCGGTCACATTTGTAATCCGGTTTTTGAAAAATGTAGATCCGCTGTTATAACGGGGTGTACCGGCAATTTCGAAATCTTCGTAGGCTTTCCAGCCGTTATAGCCAATGAGAGGCTGACGATAACTGGTTCCGGTTTTGGTCGTTCTGCCCGCACCATTGTATGACAGGGGATGCATGAAGGACTGCGCGTTATCGGGATTTCCGGCGATCAGCGAACCGCTGCGGGTTCCCCCTTCAAAACGATTCCCGTTATCATCAATCAGCGTACGTCCCGGCTGAGGAAATGCCCTGACAGGACTACTAGTGATATCAATCAGATAGATCGGATCGGTGGAATTGTTGCGTTGCGCTTCATACAGACGATCCGGTTCTCCCCAGCGTCCCGCGAACAGGTCGGTAATCTCATTTTTAGTTGCTTTACCAGTAGCAGGGGTACTGAATTGGGGACGACCAAAATTCAGAAAGAAGTATTCCATGTTGGAATTTTCCCGCCAGGCCGCGGTGCTGTTATAGGCGGCCTGAAACTCCGGGTAGGCAGAATAGTCAGGTGGCGCTGCCATCATACCATGTGGGTAAGGATAAGCGCCGAAGAACAGCGCATGCTGCCCGAACACCTTGGTGAGATCGGCA
>NZ_CAXAVM010000254.1:0-8874 GCF_963972345.1 uncultured Gimesia sp.
TTAAAATAGATATCAGTCAGCCAGCCACCTGATTCAGGACAGCCAGTTCAACAATTGAATTAAAGGCGCCAGCATGGCGATAAACATGAAACCCATCAGCGTGCCACAGAAAATGATCACCAGTGGCTCGACGACCGACGAGAAAAAAGTAAGTCGGACGCGCGTCTGACTGTTCAACATGTCCGACAGTGCATTGAGGATTTCGACCGAATAGCGAGGCCCTGTCGTCGATGTGGAACCGGACTGACTGGCTAAAGTCTGCAGAAATGTAGCCGGAAAAATTTTCAAAGATTCCAGGGACGCAATTTCTGCCTGGCCTGAAGAGACGGAATCTGAGAACTGTCGGCAGGCATTGCGGATTTCATAATTGCTGGAACTTTCTCCCGTCATCTTGAGCGCTTCGAGAAACGGGAGCCCGTTATCAACCAGTAATGCCAGTAAATGGGAAAACCGCGAGACGGACAGCCCGCGAAGCAGTCCACCAATCAGGGGCAGACGGTATATGATTTTCTGCGACCACATCTGCCCGCGCTCCGTTTTCATCAACAGCAGGTAGCAGCCAATCAGCAGCAGCCCGGCAGGCAGATACCACCACCATTGCGTCCGCAGAAAAAGAGAGAGTCCAAACAGTTGGAGCGTCATCCCCGGTAGCTCGATGCCGAAATCCATGTAAATCGATTCGAAGGCAGGCAGGATCCAGAGCAGGATGCTCAGAAACATCAGCATGGCAAACCCCATCAGGATGACCGGGTAACTCAGCGCCATCAGCAGCTGGCTTCTCATCTCGGAGAGCTGTCGGGTATGCGCGACATAGTCCGCCAGGATTTCGCTCATTTTTCCCGAACGAGTGCCGGCGTGCACCAGCGCACATAATTCGCGCGGCGCCCGGGAGTCCGCGAGTACCGTCTCCAGATCGTTACCGGCGTCCAGCTGGGAGGCCAGATTCTGCACGGCAGAACGCAGACGCGGATTCTCGATTTCATGCGAAACGGCTTCCAGTCCGGTTGATAAGGGGAGCCGGGCACGGGTTAAATCAGACAGGTGATCGGAAATCGTATCGTAATCGCGGGACGACAGTTTCTGTCTTCTCGCTGAAGCGGATACGCCATGCGTGGAATAAGACAGCGCTGACTCCTCTTCTTCAATCCGTTCGATTTTAATGCCCTGCTCCTGCAGTTGACTCGCAACTTCATCCCGGTCGGCAGCATGCAGGCGGCCGGAGATGTGTTTCCCTTGCGAGTTGATTCCCTGGTAGCGATACCAAATCATCTGACAGACACCCTGTAATTCATTCAACCCCCACTATCATCACTACCCAACCTCGAACCATAGCCTCTCAATTTAAGAACCTCATGGTTGAGCCAATTGTTTAAGCATGTCGGAGAATGGAAGAAATAATACCAGAGAATAGCATAACACCGTCCCTCCGCCGATGATCGCACCGGTAAAGATCGGAAACAAAATGCGAAACCAGCGTGTATAACTGGTGGCTTTTCTCCGATACATATCGGCGGCATTTTTGAGCGCCAGGCTGAGTTCCCCCTGATGATTCTTCGTCGTCAGCAGCCAGGTTAATAACGGAGGCCAGCCATATTCTTTCGTGGTGACCACTGTCTCCGGCTGTGCATGCAGATGTCGTTCTGCCATCAGACTGGCCGACTTCACCAGTTGATCATCGCCGGTCGCTTCTGCCGCCAGGACGACCGATTCGGCAAAGGGAATGTTCTGTTGAATCAACAGCGACATCAGTTCGGAAAAATTGCCGTACCGGTAATAGTTGGCAATCTTCTGCACACCCGGTATCCAGCCAATCAACCGGCTGGTTCCTTTGAAATTCAACAGCTGGGAACTGCCGGTCCTCATCCAGACAATCACAAACAGAAACAACAGCAGCGGCGGAACCAGGCCCCAGTAGACAACCGTGGATTGCATGGAATTCAATAACCGTAAAGGCGTCGATTCACCAAGACGAAAAATATCATAAGCCGCGTTAAACCGCGAAAGTACTTCAAACAGGAAGATCAGAAACAGTCCATAAGCCAGACTGAATACAATCAGCGGGTAAACCAGCGCCATGCCGATCTGGCGACGCAGGTGAAACAGTTCCCAGGCGTAGTTCGACATTTCTTCCAGGGCAACCGTCAGCTTGCCCGACTTGATGCCCGCTTCCACGATCACACGATACACGCGGGGAAAGCGATCGCCTTCCGCCGCCATCGCTTCCGGCAGGGTACTGCCCCGCTCCATCTTTGTTGCCAGGTCCGCGGTAATGCGGCCCAGTCGATCCGGAAGTTCGTTTCCCATCTCGCGGAGCCCGAGTTCCAGGGGAATCCCGGCCTGAACCAGTGAAATGATTTCCTCGTTCAGCGCGATCAGTTCATCGAGCTCGAAGCGGGTTCCGCGGGACGCGTTCGATTCTGAATCATCTCTTGAATTCATATTCACACCTGCTTTTGCCAGAAACGATTCGTACTGTGTGATCGATTCACACGAAATTCAGAGGTTAATAAAACCGGTTGCCCGTTAAGCATTCGTTCGCGTCATTCCCAGGACCCGACGTACTTCCGCCGGACTGGTGAGCCCCTGGTTCACAGCTTCCTGCGCACGATCCCATTGGGTCCGCATCCCCGACTGAATCGCCAGCTGGTGCAGCACCGTCGCATCGGCCTGATTTAAAATGGCGTTTGCTACTTCTGACTGACCGGGCTGTAACATTTCCGTAAGCACCATCCGCCCGTGGTAGCCGGTCTGTCCGCATTCAGCACAACCGACGGGTACTTTCCAGTGTTCGACTTCCAGGCCCATACGATCTTCATCGGCTTGCGAGAATTCCGCACACGAACAGAGCCGCCTGAGCAGTCGCTGACTCAGAATCGCCAGTAATCCGCTCCGCAGCAGATAAGGTTCGATCCCCATATCAGACAGGCGGCTCACCGCTTCGGTGGCGCTGCCGGCGTGAAATGTGGTGACGACCAGATGTCCTGAGAGCGACGCCTGAAAGACGGTTTCCGCGGTTTCACGATCACGGATTTCACCGACCATAATCACTTCGGGATCCTGTCTGAGCAGGGACCGCAGACCGAGAACCATATCAAAGCCCGCAGCCGGGTTCACCTGCGATTGGGCAACCGTGGGCACGACGACTTCAATCGGATCTTCCAGTGAAGCCAGGCTGCGAGATCCTTGAGACTGCCGCACGATCTCGCGCAGGCAGGCATAAATGGTCGTTGTTTTTCCGCTGCCGGCCGGGCCCGTCATTAAGATGACGCCCCCCGTCTGTGTCAGCAGCCTCTGCAGTTCAAACAGGATTTCGCCGGGCAGGTTCAGACTTTCCAGATGCTTGTACTGCCCCGAACCGACGAACAGCCTGACGACCACTTTCTCGCCATAAAGCGTGGGGAACGTACTGATCCGTGTTTCGACCGCCTGCTCGCCCGATTGTCGCAGCCGGCCTTCCTGCGGGACATCCGTCCGATAAGTCAGCAGATGCGAGAGAACTTTCAAGCGCGAGGTGATCCGCGGCGCCAGCTCATGTGAGAAGTCAGCGACGTGATGCAATACGCCGTCAATACGCCAGTGCATCCGCATTCGGTTTTCGGAAGGGAGCAGGTGAATGTCGCTGGCATTGATGTCCTGGGCCTGATTCAAAATCAGATTGACCAGCTCAGTGACATACTCCGGATGATTCTCGGCTTTCTCAGGCAACTGTTCCTGGAAATGGTGGGACAAACTCTCCTGCATTAATCGCCTCGATGAAAGATCTGCTCAATCGTTCCTGCACGCTCATTGCGAAACTGAACAACGGCATCGACGAGCCCCCATTCACCCGAATGTTTTAACGTGGCCTGCACCGAATTCCAGTCAGTCTTGATTGCCGCTGATTGGCGGGTGACGGTGGAAATGCCTAACACTTCATTCCCCTTGATGTAGATCGCCCTGGACCAGCCCGGTGCCTGCGACTGCGTCGATCCCGAACCGCGCAGAGACCAGAACAGACCGCAGCATACGAATAACATACTGCAGGTAATCCATCTGCGCCGGCGTTGCCGGCGATTCCCCGCCTGCTGTGCTGCTTCCAGCACCTGCTGACGGTGTCCGTCGCGCAGGGGAACGGCTGCGCCGGCACCGGCCTGCAGCAGCTGTTCTTCCAGGGAATTGTGATCTTCAAATTCAAACATTGATATCCTCATGCGTCGCGGGACGCAGGTAATTATCTAATTTCTGGAGCGCATAACGATAACGACTGGCCACTGTATTCGGCGATTCATCCAGCACGCTGGCAATTTCCGCAAAAGTCATGTCTTCCCAGATCTTTAATACCACTACTTCTGACTGATTCGTTGGCAGACGCTTTAACGCCCGGCGGATGACCCGCGCCTGATCGTTCTCTTCTACAATCTCTTCATCTCGTGCCCAGAGCTGTCGGCACTGAGCAAATATCTGAAACGGCTTCCGCTTCTGCAGAATCCGTAAGGCTTCATTGCGGGTGACCCGTAACAGGTAGGCCCAGGGCTGCTGCGCGGTTGCCAGAATTTTCGGTTTCATGGCGATCCGCACCATGGTGGCCTGAATCGCATCTTCCGCATCCGGCATGTTCCGGGTCACGGTCACGGCATACCTTACCAGTCGCTCGGAAGTTAAATCGTAGAGAGATCCCAGCCGGTCGACACCCTGATCGTGCAGATCATTGGCACAACAGCGGATTTGCGCGGCAAATTTGACAGGGGACAGTTGTTCCACGATGGAATTCGATTCTTCAAAGCTCCAGAAAAACTCTGTTTCCCGCTGCTGAGTCACAGCAGGAATGCCCTGGCAGAACTGCCAGGGGGTATGACGAGTAAAATTCGTGTGAATTTATCACAAACATGAGTTCCATACTTGTGTTGATTCAGACGGGAAAATAACAATGAATTGGCGTCCAAACTCCCACACAGTTCCTATTAGAACTGAATTCAGATAATATTTGTTTTGCTTTTCCCCGGATTTTAAAAATATTTTTGAATTCTGCGGGAAACGGTTATCGTAAGCCCTTATATATCAGACAGATACCGCTTCCATGTTTTTGTGCACCGATCTTTGTGCCTTCCTGAAAGAGAGCCCGCGCCGCCCCATGATTTCCTGCAGGGAGGAGTTGCCGGATGGCTGCTGAAGCCACGCCTGAGATTCAGGGAGTCATTCTGATTGGCATGCCCGGGTCGGGAAAGTCGACCGTGGGGAAAAAACTGTCTGAACGGACAGGTCTTCCCTTCCTGGATACTGATGCATTAATTGAGGCCGGCGAATCGAAAAGGCTGGCCGAGATTATTGCCCGGCACACCTCCGAGGGCTTCCGCGAAATTGAAGCAGCATATGTCCAATCGATCCAATCAGCAGGATCGGTAATTTCTACCGGCGGAAGCGTCTGTTACAGCCGCGAAGCCATGCAACATCTTGGCAGTCTTGGTACCATAGTCTGGCTGGATGTGTCACCTGAAGTACTGGAGCAGCGGGTGGCCGATGCGTTTGACCGCGGCGTGTTGATTGAACCGGGAACGACACTGGCCGACTTATACGACAGCCGATTCCCGCTGTATGAACTGTATGCTGAATTAAAAATCGAGGCGTCGCAGCTGTCACCGGAAGAAGTCGTTTCCCGGATCTGTGAGCAGCTGAGTCTCTGAGAACGATCATCAACTGATAACAAACTCTTATAGTAATGAAAAACGATTGCAAGCCGATGTTACCCATTCAAAACGTCAACATTCATGATTCCGTCCGCCTGGTGGCACCACAGGAATTGAAAGACACTTACAAGCGGACCGACAAAGTCACCGAGACCGTTGGCGAATCGCGCGAACAGATCAAACGCATTCTTTCGGGAGAAGACCATCGGCTCATCGTGGTAGTCGGCCCCTGTTCGATTCACGATCCCAAAGCCGCCATCGAGTATGCCTCCCGTTTAAAAGAACTCGCGACCAAAGTGGACGACCGCATGTTCCTGATCATGCGGGTTTACTTCGAGAAACCGCGCACCACCGTCGGCTGGAAAGGCCTGATCAACGATCCGCACCTGGATGGCACCTTCGATGTCTCTTCGGGTCTGAAGATCGCCCGCCAGCTGTTACTGCAGATCGGCGAACTGGGAGTACCCGCCGCAACCGAAATGCTGGAACCGATCACGCCACAATACATTGCCGACGCGATCTCGATTGCTTCGATTGGCGCCCGCACCACGGAGTCCCCCACACACCGCCAGATGGCCAGCGGACTCTCGATGCCCGTCGGTTACAAAAACGGCACAGACGGCAGCCTGGACGTTGCGCTGAATGCGATGCTGGCCGCGCAGAGTCCCCACAGTTTTCTGGGCATCGATGCCGAGGGCCAGACCTGTGTCGTCAACACCAAAGGCAACCCCTGGGGTCACCTGATCCTGCGTGGCGGACGTTCCGGCCCGAACTATTCGCGGGAACATCTGGAAGAAGCCAGCCAGAGCCTGCAGGCCGCCGGCCTGTCACCCCGGTTCATGGTCGACTGCAGCCATGCGAACTCCAACAAAGACTATCGCAACCAGGGCAAAGTCTGGAACGACGTCATCGACCAGCGCGTCGCCGGCAACGATACAATCATCGGCCTGATGCTGGAAAGCAACCTGCACCCCGGCAATCAGAGTCTGCCAAAAGATCTCTCACAGCTCCAGTACGGCGTCTCCATCACCGACGAATGCATCGACTGGGAAGAGACCGAAACCCTGATCCTGACCGCGCACGAAAAACTGTCGTAAGCGGTTTGGAACAGGATTCTTCATCACTTCATCTGCAATGCTGATCGCAGTAAGCTTTCAGCCAGTCTCTTTTCTTCAGGTGTGAAGGCGGATTTGAGTTGAGTCGAGGTGCCCTGTTCGGTCTGGCTGGTTTCCATCGACAAAACTGGAATTGCTGTGACAAAGGAAGGTATCTCACCCAACCTTCTTGATGCAGCCACAGCCTCTTTCAACGCAATGATTTTTTGATCGTCCTCTCCCTTAGAATGAAGTGCAGAGGCGATCTGATACAACAGACGGACCTTCTTTTCGTCATATTCGATTTGCTGTGCGACTTTCAGCGCCGCTTTGATGTTACCTGCGTTGAAGAGACTTGAAGCCACCTTCGCGACTGCAATGCGCCTGCTGTCCAGCACGGGAATCAGCTGGACGACCTCCATCACCTGTTTTGATTCCCCTGTCTCAGCAACAGCAATCGCCACCTCCATCAGATAGGCTGACTGGTCGTGTGGTACTTCAACGAGCTGCGCTACTTCCAGAGCCGGTTCCAGGTGACCTGTCTTGACCAGCGATTTTGCAAGCGCATGCAGAAACCAGGGCCGACGATGTAAAAATTTGATTTGTTGAACCACTTCCAGCGTCTGTCTGCCTCTGCCCTCTTTCGCAAGCTCAAGCGCAATTCCCTCCAGCGCCTTGAACCTGGTTTCCTCATCAGTAATCCGCTCAATAATCGTCAGCGCCTGCTTACAGGCATTTGACTTTGCCAGAACCAGTGTGATCTGCTGGAGAGCCTGCGATTGAGATTTTCGATTTTTGATTGTGTCCACAAAACCCAAAGCCTGCTCGACATCACCGGTTTTTGCGATCTGTCCTGGAATGGAAATCATGGTTTCTTCCCGTAAATCCAGATTCATGATTTGTTGTGCCATTTCAACTGCCTTGTCACTGTCCCCAGACCGCGCGAACGCTTTCGAATACAGATACAGTAGTTGCTCATCTTGAACCTGTGACAGTGATTTCGCGCCTTGAACCAGGTAAGGCTTCGCCCGACTGAAAGCTTCCTCATCCAGCAAAGCCCAGGCGATACCACAGTACGCTTCCGCCTGCTCGCCCGCAGCGGGAATCTGCTCAGCCTTGTTTAATGCTGCGTTTAAATCGTCAATCGTTCCCTTTGCGACCAGTTTGTAGTATTGAGGGAATACGGATTTCTCTGGTTCGTTTCCTGTTTTCTGCATATCCATGCCCAGGACACTCCCTACGGTTAATGGTCTCCTGGTTCTTGTACGCTTGACTGAACTGTTGGAATCCCGATCTTTCAGCTGAGGAATCTTTAGCGTCTGATACATCAACGCAACCCATTCTTCGGGGGTCTCCCATTGCGGAACAGGGACCGTTGAGGTCTCCTGTTTTTTTTCTACGACTGAATTCACAGGATCGGGTTTGGGTTTCTGCACGGACACACTTTCGGCATCCGCTGCCGGCGGCTTCACCTGCTGACTGCAGCCCGCCAGAATGAAACCGGCGAGTACGATCATTCCATAACTCAGGGTCTGCAAAATCAGCAAGTCTGACTCGCTGAACATCAGGCTGGGAGAACGCTTCATAATAATCCTGATTTTCAATCGTCAATAGTAACAAGAGACGCTGCAGTAAAACTGAACACAGTCTAGATACTGCTCTATTGTACCATGGTTGATCAAGTGTTAAACAACGATTCGCGTTCAATAAATCGCATGATGCAGTCAAAGCGAGTTGTTTTACTTCCCATATCAGGGCGCAAACTCCCGATAAACTGCATGGTCCTACCGAATGATGATCCTTTCAATCTCCGTCATATTCATTCTGGCGTGAGCAGCCCTCATCGCTCACAGTCTGGAGAAACAGAACACATCACTACTTCAAATGACGATCGGGCTTGTGTACTGTATGATAAACGCTGGATCCGCGTTTTCATCTGGCCGGCCGCTTAGTCGATACGAAATACAGGTTCTACGAGGAAATCGCGAGAGTGCGTCGGCACTGTCGCTGCAGGAAGAAATAGAAATGAAAGAGACGTTAAGCTACCAGGCTTATTTGAAGAGTTGCGATAGCCCAAGACTGGCGGACTCCTGAAGAATACTTCAGAATCTTCTTAG
>NZ_CAXAVM010000255.1:0-8847 GCF_963972345.1 uncultured Gimesia sp.
CCGTTGACCATCGATCAGATGAAAACTGCGATCGACGATCTTGCGGAGCAACTGAAATCAGAAGGGAAACTTACCTCACCGCGAGAATGGCGACGACGCAGTGCTGCCTTCGGACTACCTGGTCTGGACTTGCCAAAATCAGTCGGTGGAAGTGACTGGAACGCCAAGCAGATGCTGGAAGTTTTCAGACACGCAGGTCGGTACAACCTGAATCTGCGAGATGTCGTCGGAGGTGCTCACGGTCGGCCCGTAGTGATGATGGATTCTCCTATCGCAAAGGCCGCACTCCAAAAGCTCGTCGCAGGAGAAGCCTACTTTGCAGTGGCGATCACTGAGGAAGATGCGGGTACGGATACGAAAAGTATGCAGAGCCAGGCAGTGAGAGATGGTGGTGGATTCCGCTTAACTGGCTCGAAACTCTGGAATGCGCGTCTGCGTCAGGCGACACATGTTGTGCTGTATACCAGGTCTGCTGAAGGCTCACCCAATGCTCAGTCAGTTTTCCTGCTGCCGATTAACCATCCTGGTCTGGAGATCGTCGATCGTTACGCTCATGGTCTGACGGGTAATTCTTTCGGTGGACTCAAATTCAACAATATGTATGTGGGACCAGAATATCTGATCGGTAAGGATGGAGACGGAAGCAAAATCTTCGAGAAGCACTTCCTTTACTGGAGGTTAATGCAAGCTGCAGCGGCAATCGGTTGTGGTGAGCGGGCACTGGAAATCATGGCTGAGCGAATCCGACAGCGTCATGTATTAGGAGGACCGATTGGACGGTTCACCCATCTTCAGCAACCAATCGGCGAATACCTTACGAAACTGCGGATGGCAGCAGCACTGGCACGAGAGGCAGCTAGATTTTATGACCAGGGTAACTATGAAGCTGCTGAACCACTCGTCAATGGCATTAAGGCCGAAGGAGTTGAGATTGCGTTGGCGGCCTGTGATGCAGCAATGCGTGTTCATGGTGCGGTGGGTTACAGCCGCGAAGTTGACCTCGGTGACCGAGTGCGTGATCTCATGGGGCTACGTATTGCGGACGGTACCACAGATGTAATGCGGATGACGGTTGTTAGAGAACAGTATGGTTTTGATCTTTGGGAAATGTCTATTCGTGGCTATTCGGTTGCCCCACCTCGAGAAAGAGAGTAGCAGCTTCCTATTGTGTCACAGTAGTGGCAGCTAAAGTCATTCACAAGCAGAAGAAATAGCAATCGAGGCTTTCACCTTGGTCTGATACGGAACAATGTGAGACATAAACAGAACTCCTTTTAGAAATAGAGCCACTAGATCACGACGCCTCAAGCGATAAAAGCCGCGAAACATTATTTCGATAAAGTTTCCTGTTAAGAAGCATCGCTGAAAATGTAACTGATATTTCTACCATTGCACTGCATACATGGTTAGTACTGGATTTGAGAGAAGATCGCATTTTTAATTATATTTTGTCTTTAAATTTGGAGCTGAATTATGGCTAAAAAATATCCACTTACTGCGAATCAATTTGATGGATTGAATGTGCTCACGGGCTGGTCAATCAATGAATTACCTGATTCGACATGGAAGGATATTCCTAATCTGCCAAGAAAAGAAAACACCATCTCAGTTATGGCAAGCGGAGATTGCTCATCTGAAATTTTAAACGGAATTAATTCTATAGTTGGGATAGATGTACTTGTTCATGAAACAAACCCAAAGCCTGGTGAAAAACCAGGTAACGCATACCATATGGTTATCCAAAAAATCAACGATGATAAGTATCCCTATTTAATGCACGGCCCCTTCAACAAGCAGACAGTGGTACCCCATCATTTTGAAGCCGAAGACTTGGAAATATATTTTGAGCAAGGGACTGATGATACTATTTCTTAATAGAAATTCATTTCACTATCTAAGTAATATTATTGAGTATGGACCTACTCCCATACACACAGTAATTTCCTGCCCCATCCTTCAGCCACATCATTTTCAAATTATACAGCCGCCTTTAATCAAATACTGACTAATGGAATCATGCCCTAATCAACTACCATAATGTATCCAATTGCAGTAATTCCTCATCACGCATTATGCACTGCATTCTTCACAAAAATATCTTTAATAGATAGTTTAAATGTACCCTGACTACAACGTTTCTGACAGCTGGTGTAAACACATCCCACTCTTACATCGCACGCTGGCTGACCCATCATTCAAAAATGACTTTCCTGGAACGCGAACGTTGGATTCACTCAATGAAGCATGTTCCTACTGGGAGACTCTTCACTACCTGTTTCCTGCGCTACTGGGATGGAAGAATCCGGGAGCAGGCCTTGCCTGGTGGTACAAACAAGACCAGTCTGTTGATGATTCCCCTCTACTCCGAATCGTTTCTGAACTTTGGAATAACGAAGGACAACTTGATTATTATGCCGCATGGGTCTGGACTCATGGTTCTGGTATTTTTCTCCCGGCAAATAGCCGTGCTGAAGATTATGCGAAAAAATCGCTCTTCAACAGTCTGGAGTGGTGGAGAGCATTTCTGTATCGCCCTGAGGCTGAGTGGTATAACCCTTTTTACGGTGGTACAAATCCATTGCACCTGGGGCATAGCGATTCGTTCGGTTTTGATGAAACCTTATCAGATCGATCTGAACTTTATTATGATGTAACGAAACGCAGTGCCGTGCTGATTGCGAATAACCTGGGGAGCTGGCGACGAGATTTAGCTGGAGTAAAAGAGAAGTTACCCGACCTTGGAGAACGTTCCTGGTATGTAAATGTCTTTGATCGACAGTATGGTTTTTTAGGCTTGTTTCGGCAAAGTCGAGGCACGAGACTTTGGTTCCAGGGAAAACACAATGTACATATCAAAGGCAATCTGGGACGAAGCTGATCGTCTTGGAAAGCATTTTTAGATAAAGCCAAGGGAGTATGATGTCTGAACTCGATCGAAAAAGAATTCAAGTTCCTGATATGGAACGACCACATGTTGTAATTCTTGGTGCTGGTGCCAGCTTAGCAGCATTTCCTCCTGGTAATAAATATGGACTAAAGCTGCCACTGATGTGGAACATCGTTGATGTTGTCGGCCTTGGTGAAATGCTTGATGAAGCCGGAATCACTGAACACCGTGATGATTTCGAGACTCTCTATTCGAACCTCGTAATAGCAGGGGAACATCCTGAACTTGTTCGAAAGATCGATTCTGCAGTCTTCGATTACTTTGCTTCACTTGAACTGCCTGATGAGCCGACTCTTTACGATCACCTTGTCAGATCACTGAGAAAAAAAGATGTCATTGCCACATTCAACTGGGATCCGTTTCTTGTACAGGCGATCGCTCGTTCCCAAGATCCGGATCTGTGTCCAGTGACATTATTTCTGCATGGTAACACCGCCATCGGTCATTGTATGGATCACAAGCCTATAGCAGTTGGAGCTAGAGGAAATAACTGCCATCGTTGCAACAAGCCTCTGCAGGACAGCCGACTATTGTACCCCGTTGGACAGAAAAACTATGCCTCAGACCCGTACATCGCAAAAAGCTGGGAACTGTTGCAGCGATTTCTTCAGGATGCATTTGTTGTAACAGTGTTTGGCTACAGCGCCCCCGTAACGGATGTCGAAGCAGTAGATCTGTTGAAAGCTGGATGGGAAAACGCTGAAACCAGGAATTTGGAAGAAATCGAAATATTAGATATTAGAGAAGAGGAAGAACTTTATAATACATGGGAGCCATTTATCCACTCGCATCACTGTCGATTCCCAACATCTTTTTACAACTCCATCATCGGCCTCAGCCCACGTCGGTCCTGTGAAGCAATGTGGGCTACTTTAATGGATGTAGTCTTCATCGAACCTAATCCCATCCCGCAGGATGCAGGTTGGGATGAGCTCGATGATTATTTCAACATACTTCATGAGGACGAACAGAATTTTAACACCCAAACGGAAAATGATTTCTGAAGCTCGGGGATCAACTTTCTGATGTCGGAAATGACATCAAGCTACTGCTGCACGATGAACCGCACATCCTCTTGAATGACATGCTGTGTTGCTGTTATGTCTTGCAGTCGCCGCTCCAGCATTTCGATCGCCAGCTGATTCGGCAGACATTCCGAAAACTTTAACCCGTCGATGGCATTTTCGTCTACAGCAGGAAACAGGTTTACTACGTCCTGCTGTCTCAGTGATCCAATCGCTGATTCCACATCCTGCAGTTTTAAAGCAGCAGGAAATGTCAAACTGAAACTGTCGTGAGTGACTTCATTTTGGATAAGCCGGGAAAGCGCGCGTGCCAGCGTCGCGTTCGCCCGGTTGCCTCCAAAGGTCCACCACTCTACTTCTCCCTTACTGGTCTGGATCGCGGCTGACGAATCTGTCTGTAACCAGGGAGAGTCATACCGGATCTCTTCAATCCGTTCTATTGCGCGCCGGGACCAGTAGTCGGCATGGTCATCCGTGGCCAGGACACGTTTGATAGATTGAGACAGACGGAACCCCAGTCCCTGCCCTTCGCCCATCCATCGGGTGCGACCTTTTGATTCGGTCGGTTCCACATACGCCCGCCGTCGTTGCCAGTCGATATGATTCACCTGCCAGGCCCGCCCCCCCAGTAACAGAATTCGGGGGCCTTCCTGCTTGCCCAGGAAAGTCATTTCGTCGACATACCCCAGTTCGTTACGCCCATGCAAAATGGAAAACAACGGAGGAGACATGAATACGGAGAGTAGTTCCATAAAATTCTTGCGGCCAAATGTATTTTCCCCCGCACGTCCCATGCCCAGAATTCCCGAGTCGTCCCAGAGAATCTCTTTTTCGAGCATGGCGGTCACTAGCTGGTCTACACGATCCGGGGTGATCGCCTGAAAGCCGGAGACACCAGACACCCACTTGAACCATTCCGCTCGGCCAATGCCGCTTTCCTGCAGCACGAGCGCCATCAACTGTTGCGCCAGTACATGATACGGCAACGGCGGCGGTTCAATGGGTTCGACATACCCCTCGGCCCACAGTTCAATCAATGCGGCTGCCTGGATCAGTGTTTCATCTTTTGTCGCCAGATACAGACAGTTCCTGAGTGTCCCCGCACGTCTCCCGGTCCGCCCCATCCTCTGCAGGAAGCTCGATACCGTCGGTGGTGAATCGATCTGGATGACACGATCTAGATTACCGACGTCAATCCCCAGCTCCAGCACACTTGTTGCCACAATCACACAGTCCTGGCGTGAGGCAAACGCTTCTTCTGCCTGGTTGCGTTGCTCCTGGCTGAGTGAACTGTGGGTCACAAATGTGGTGACTTCCAACCGTCTTAATTCGGATGCGAGCTGCTCGGCGCGGGCGCGGCTGTCGACAAACACCAGTCGTTTTTCCCCTCGATGCAGTCGGGAAATCACCACCGCCGCATTGGACAGCGAACCGACATAATCGAGCTGCACATCCGCAGCACTGGCGCTGGATTCCAAGGGCAAAAAGACATCGCGTGGCCCCGCGCATGAACCGGCCAGCCAGTCCACCAGGGTCTCCGGATTGCCGACCGTCGCGGAAAGCCCCAGACGCTGGATCTCACGACCGGAGAGTTTTGAGACCCGTTCCAGAACCGAAAGTAGATGCCAGCCCCGATCGTCGCCGGCGAAGGCATGGATTTCGTCAATGACCACTACTTGCAGATTGCGAAACAGACTGCGTGCATCCACATTCGGCGAAACGAGCATCACTTCCAATGATTCAGGCGTCGTCAGCAGCATATCAGGCGGTTCGCGCAGAATCTTCTTGCGTGCGGATGACTTCACATCCCCATGCCACAATGCAGAACGTCGCCCCAGCAACGTGCAATACCGGTCCAGCCGCACATCCAGGTTATTGAGTAACGCCTTAATCGGGCAGAGATAGAGTACGCTCAATCCGGACCAGCCCTCTGTCAGCATCCGGGAAGCCACCGGAAAAAAAGCCGCTTCCGTCTTCCCCCCGGCCGTCGGCGCCAGCACGATCATATGCTTGCCGTCCAGGATCTCGGGAATCACCGCTTCCTGAAACGGCCGCAGCTCACGCCAGCCCAGACTGTTCACAATATGATGCTGCAACGCAGGATGCAGACGGTCAAAACTACTCATACTATACCCCCTCTTCAGGGTAGGGGTTTTTCCTTCTCGCCGCTAAACAGCATTGAATATAAAATTGTTTAATTGCAGTCTGTCTATTCTCATCAGAGATTGCATCAATTAATGTTTCCCAGCTTATACAGCGAAGCTGATCATCTTCATTAAGTTTTTTCAGCAGAGGCTCAAAATATTCAGTTTTCCAGATATGCAGTTCTTCTCTTTCTGGTCCAACAAACTGCTCGATCCGCTTTTTGATCCGCTTACGCATGTTCGTCTTGCTAAGTTTGGTCTTAAAAAGACCTTTCTTGATTTGTGATCTCGGTGCAATTATCCGGAACGAAATCATTGGAACATCTTCAGGCGTGATCTCTTTCGTTGCTAATGTCTCCGCCATACAGGCCACAGTTCGAACAGCCTGATCATACTCGGGGTCTGCTTTGACTCCTTTAGAAAGCTGAGAAAACATTTTCGCTTCAAAAACTTCAAAACGTTTTGGATTCTCTAATAGTTCGACCCCTGTTTGAGTACCTGTTTTCCATTGAAAATCGCCGACGATGCCATCGACATTGGTGCATGTTTCATAAGCTTTACCACGTGATTTTCTAAACGGTGTGTACAATCTGGCTTCAGAAAACCAGTTCAGTGTTACATCTCCTTTTGGAATGAAATTTTCCAGCAGCCCCTCACTGGCGGCATGCAGTATCAACCTGAGCATCCAGCCTTCACTGTAAAGTGATGTTGGCGGCATGCACTTGTTGTCACCGTTCAGTCCACCTAACATCTCTGCAATGTAATTGAACGCATCCTTTTTTTTCGCGCACATTACAAATCCAATTCTATTTCATCCACGTCAGTCGCGGCTGCGGCCTGGCGTTCGATGGCTGTCATTTCAGAATCGGTCATCGTCAGCCTGTAGTCGGCGCGGGGATTGAAGTCGGCGTGCTGATCGATCCGGTCCAGCACATCGGTCACCTTTTTCAGGTAGATGCGTGGCGCGACGCCGATTTTCCCCCCCAGCTTCCCGGCCACTGCCTCGGCCAGATCCTGGATGTAGTCATCGCCGCACAATGTTGCGATGCGATCGGCGGAGTCGGCGTGTTCCTGAAAAATATCGCGGACCTTGCAGCCCACCAGTTGCAGCCGCTCCAGGTTAAACGCGGGCAGACGGATCTGGGGGGCACGCGGATTGTCAAACCGGGCCTCCATCTGAAAATCGACATGCAGCCGCTGCGCAAGTGGTTCCAGTCTTTGAATTCCCTGGGGACCTTCAAAGAAGGCGGGAGTCCCGGTGATCAGCAGATACAGCCCCGGAAACCGGCCCGCATCCACTTCGTCGATCAGCTGACGCAGGGCGTTCAGACTCTTATCGCGGACATCGCTCCGCACACGTTGAATCGTTTCCACTTCATCCAGAATCAGCAACAAGCCCGGATGACCAGAGTCGCGCAGCACCACCAGCACGCCTTGCAGAAAACTGAGCGCCCCAAAGTGATCGATGTCCCCTTTCACGCCACAGTATCGCTTGGCCGCCGATGCCACGTTCGGCTGTCCGGCCAGCCAGCCCAGAATCCCTTCCGCGGTCGCCCGCTCATTGGCTGCCAGTGCCTGACGGTACCCCCGCAGCGCGGCACTGAAAGTCGGCGCGGTATCGGTCACTTTCGTCAGCCGCTGTTCCAACAGTTCGCTGGTCCGCGCAATCAGTGCCTCTTCATCGTCGTTGGCAACAGTCCCTTCGGCGAGCACATCTTCTTCCAGCGCGTAGAACCAGCCATCCACAATGTTGCGCCAGGCTCCCTGTGGTGTGTCGGCTGTGGAAAGACGTTCCATCAGACGTCGATAGACGGTCTCCAGCCGATGCAGGGGCGTTTCCGTCTCAGAGACCTGAACCTCAGCGGTCGCGAATCCCCGTTTGCGGGCACGGTCGGCCAGCCAGCGGGAAAAGAAGGTCTTACCACAACCGTATTCACCACGTACCGCCTTGAAGACACCGCCTCCCGTAGCGACTTTGTCCAGCTCATCATCAAGGGCCCCTTCAAAACCGTCCAGACCCACTGCAAATGCATCGAGACTGTTCTGGGGGACCGTCCCCCTGCGCAGGGCATCAATAATCTCCTGACGCCGTTTCGGGCTGATCATGTTGTTTTTCCTTTAGCCGTTTTACTTTTTCGGGTCTTCGCCTGTTTCTTGGGCGGTTGCCAGGCTTTGATTTCTTCGCTGGTTTTGCCCAGGGCGCGGGCTTCTTCGTTGACGAAGCCTTCGTAGACTTCGTCCATCCGCTGGTTGAATTCGGGGTCGAGGTCGTGGTGCCATTGTTTGAGCCAGGGCAACAGTTCGATCACACCCGCCAGCAGAGGGATCAAACGCACATCGTCGCGGCCCCCCAGATGTTCCTGGACTTCGACGAAATAGGCACTGATCGCCTGCGTTAACTGCAGATGATTGTATCCGGCCCAGGCAATCATCAATGTGCCGTCCGGCCCTTCGCAGTGGGGAAAACTGACCCAGCGTTCTTTGGGCACATCCAGTTTACCCCGCAGCGCCCAATAACGCGCACCGCCGGTGGAAATAAAATCGCTGCTCTTATATTTGGGGGGGACCGAAATTGACAGAATTTGGTCCAGCCCCCGATCGTCGGCTTTCTGCTTGTCGGGCGTCTCGCTCTGCCACGCGGTGAGCTCTTCCTGCTGCTTGTCGGTCAGATCGTAGTCGGTCAGGTTAACGGGTTCACCAGCACGCAGTTTGTCTTCCAGCCGCTGCAGTT
>NZ_CAXAVM010000256.1:0-8805 GCF_963972345.1 uncultured Gimesia sp.
TTATTGCTAAGAGCAAAAAGGCTGTACTTGAGATCAAATGGTTTCGTATTATCATGAGTTGTCGCCTTTATTAAAGTTAATAAGTTAGAAAAAGCGGGTTCAGAGAAGAGAGTCAGTGACGGATTTTTTAATTTTCACCGCCCTCATAATTCCAAAGCGTATTCTAGTCTCTTGTTATAGGTACGTTTCAGTGCACGTACTTTGTCTCAAATCCACTCGTCTCGAGCCACTTGTCTCAATGGCGAGCAGAATCATGAGTTTTAAGAGTGATCTCTTGCCATTTGGACAACGATAGGTTACATCGAGGACTGCCATGGTCGTACTTCTAAACTTCACAACCGAGTTTTTTCACTGCCTTAATGTGAATGTTAGCCTTCTGGCCATCGTCAAAATGAATCGTCTTCCATTTCTGCAGACGGTAACCAACGATTTCTTTTTCCGCAGCCAATACAGAATTTGCAAACAGACTCGCAGCAATCACCATTGTGATGCCACCAAATAAGGTCTTCTTCAAATTCATCGTAAACATAGTCATTTTCCTTTCAGTTTTGATAGACTAGAAGTTGCTGGAAGTATCTATACATCCCAGTGAAAGTTTCAAATTAAGTGTCGACTTCGGTATCGACAGTTAAGATTTTAAAATATCATGTACAGGCTGTTGACTCTCCAATGATTCTTCCATAAGAGGGATTTCAGTCGTCGTAGATTCTACGATTCGTTCACCTGCCTTGCGTCCGAACGTCCAGAGTAAAGCCGGACGAATGAAGAATTCCAAAATAGTGCTGCTGATCAGCCCACCCAAAATTACAGTAGCAACCGGATAAAGAATTTCCTTGCCTGGTTCCCCGGCGGAGAGAGCAAGTGGTACTAATCCGATGCCTGAGGTCAGTGCCGTCATTAGCACTGGAGCCAGCCGTTCTTGGCCAGCACGAATGATCATTTCTTTCGACCAGGACTCGCCTTCGTAACGGACCAAGTGCAAATAGTGATTCAGTAGCAAAATTCCATTCCGCGATGCAATGCCTCCTAATGAAATGAAGCCTACCATGGCAGCAACTGTCAGGGTTTGCCCGGTGATTAATAGAGCGATTACCGATCCGATAAAGGCCATCGGTAGCGCCATCATCACTTGAAGAGAAAAATTTATCGAGCGAAACATTGTGTAGAGTACCATCAGAACTCCAAACATTGAGACACCGAATAAGATTCCAATAGTACGGCTCGCACTTTTCTCACTTTCGAACTGCCCACCGTATTCGACGAAATAGCCGGACGGCAACGACTCAATGACTGGCTTTTGAGCAAGTTGCATTTCTGCCACGACATCGACCAGTCCACGACCTGTAACGTTACACTGAATGACAATACGACGACGCACGAGTTCACGGTTAATTGTGTTCGGTCCGCTAGATTTATATAGTTTAGCTAATGACGACAGTGGGGTCGTTCCTCCATTCGGCAGATCAATCGACAGCCGCTTGAGTGCTTCCATGTCTTCTCGATATTTTTCATCCATGCGAACAAGTAGATCGAACGTTCGTTGACCAAGCAGGACACTACTCACGACTTCGCCGTTCATCGCCGTGGAGATGTATTCATTTACATACGATGGAGTAAGCCCATACAATTCAAGTTGGTCACGGTCAAGTTGGATGCGGAGTTGCGGAATCTCAACTTGTGGTTCGACGAGCAAATCTGTGACTCCCTCAATTTCGCGCATCACTGCAGCCATTTCCTGGGCCTTTTGTCGGAGGATGTTGAGATCATCTCCATAGATTTTAATACCAACCTGGGCCTTCACACCGGATATCATATGCGAGATAAGATGCGCTAGAGGCTGTTCAACCGTTGTCACGATTCCAGGTATATCCTCCATCGCGTGACGAATATCCTCGATTACGACTTCCCGACCTCGATCAGATTCTGGATCAAAACTGATAATCATTTCGGAGACATTGACGCCTTCAGCATGCTCGTCAAGTTCAGCCCGTCCGGTTCGTCTGGAGAAGGCCTCAACCCCCTCAATCTTCATCAAACGTTCATTTACGGATTTCGCAATCTCATTCGACTTTTTTAATGCTGTACCTGGTGGCAAAACCACATTCAGTTGTGCCACACCTTCATTAAACGGAGGAAGAAAGTCCCGTTCCAGACTCGCCAGTGCTACAAAAGCAACAGCTACACCAGACACGCCGAATAATAACATTATTTTTGCGTAGCGGAGACTTAGAGAAATTGCGCCACCAGCGGCCCATTTCAGAAATCTTAAAAGTGGTCCATCCTTTTCACTCTCCATCAGCTTCGCCCGTGAGAGCAACCAGTAGGACAAGACAGGCGTTAATGTCAGGGATACAAGTAAAGAAGATAGAATCGAAACAATATAAGCTACACCAAGCGGTGCAAAGAGCCTGCCTTCCATGCCTGACAGAGCGAATAGCGGAATAAACACCAGTACGACAATCATTGTTCCGAAAACAATGGAATTGCGGATTTCGACACTCGCCTGAAAGACGACAAGAAGCGGGGGCTTCGGATTCTCCGCATGACGATTTTCACGAAGTCGACGAAAAATATTTTCGACATCAACAATGGCATCGTCGACTAGTTCGCCAATCGCCACAGCTAACCCGCCAAGAGTCATTGTGTTGATGGAAAGCCCGAAAGCAGTGAAGACCAGAGCGGTAATGGCGAGCGAAAGTGGGATTGCGGTCAATGTAATGAACGTCGTTCGAAAATTCATCAGGAACAGAAACAGGATAATGACAACCAGAATGCCGCCGTCTCGGAGCGCCTCGATTACATTCTCAATGGCCCGATCAATGAAGGCCTTCTGCGAGTACAACTCCGGCTGAATACGGATATCGTCCGGCAGTGATGGTTTGAGTTCTTCAAGCGCCTTCATGACCTGATCGGTAACTTCACGCGTGTCTGCGGTGGGCTGCTTGTTTACGGTCAGGACAACAGCCGGACCACCAGAAAACTCACCGTTCTCGTTTCGAATATACGCCGAGCTATCACCACGTTTGACTTGTGGCCCTTCCATGACCTTGGCCACTTGCGAAAGTCGTACTGGTCGCCCCTCGCGCATTATTACCACAACTTTTTTTAAATCATCAATCGTTTGCACGCGTCCAATCGCTCGTACGAGAAATTCATTCGGCCCTTGATCATCAAGATAGCCACCCGTTGCATTCTCGTTACTCTCCGCGCAAGCCCTTTTAACGTCGTGGAGTGTGACACCATATTTCAGTAGCTTGTCGGGGTCAACGAGCACTTGATACTGCATCCGCCCTCCACCCATCGTGAATACCTGGGAAACACCAGGAATGGTGAGCAGTCTTTGTCGAACAACCCAGTCAGCAAGTGTTCGTACCTCCAACGGTGAAGTTTTCTCGTCTTCGCTCCACATACCAATCATGATAATCTGGCCCATGATCGATGAAATGGGGGCTAGTTGAGGTCTTACTCCTTCCGGCATGCGATCCTGCACGAGTTGCAACCGCTCCATTACGATCTGCCGGTCGTTGTAGATATTGGTACCCCAGTCGAATTCGACATAAATCACCGAGATACCGACGCCAGCAGAACTGCGAACTGCTTCGACTCCATTGGCACCATTGATAGCGGTTTCGAGTGGAAATGTGATAAGCGACTCGACTTCTTCGGGTGCCATTCCTGGCGCCTCAGTCATTACAACGACTCGTGGCCGATTCAGATTTGGAAAAACATCTATATCCATTTGGAGTGTTTGCCATCCACCAAACCCCAGCAGAAATAATGAGAATACAACAACTAGTAAGCGCTGACGTAGAGCAAAGCGAATTATGGAATTTAACATTGTTAGGTCCTCTTAGTGGTTATGTCCGGCATGAGGATCAACGCCACCGCCAGCTTTGTTCTTTAGTGCCACCTGCATTTGATGCGCTCCAGAAAGCGCGATCGCATCACCCGAAAACAGCAAACCATCATTGGCAATAACCACCGAATATTGATCGCTGTATTCAACGTGAACTGGTACACGGTCGAAATGGTCTCCGTTCTCGAGAAATACGTAGAACTCCGCCCCTTCCTGTGCCACAGCATCAATCGGCAACACAATTTTATTTTTCCAGTGCTCTACAGGAACACGGAGTCGCAATCGTTGGCCCGGTTTATATTTCCAATCGATAAAGTAATGACCATCATTGGTTTTTTTATTTCGTTCAATTTCGTTTGTAAGCCCCACGTAGAAGTGCATTGCGCGAGAGGACGGGACTACTTGGTTCGCGACATAGACGAACTTCAATCCATTGATGATCTCTGAATGTAGTTGGTTATCTTCACGAACAGCTGATACAGCTGATTCATTGCGCGCTGCAGCATGTAGTTCGTTACTGTCTTGCTCAAACGCATTTCCTTTGATGTATAGTTCGCTAAAATCCGCAAGAATACACAAAGTCTGCCCCGATTGGACGGACTGCCCTTTAATAATTTGCAAGTCCTGTACCACAAATGAGGACGTTTGCTTCTTTGATTTCTGGTTGCTATCTTGTGAAATATCAGAGACTTGTCTAAGGAGAGGTTCAGGTAACTGTAATTCGTTACCCTGCCCACTAGCAGGAGCATACACTAAGAGTTCGCGAATTAATTTTCGCTTTGATTCAATTTGAGAAATTTGAGTCTCTGATAGTCCATGTAGTAAGAGAGCTTCTTTCTGTGCGCTTAATATGGCATTTAATTTTTGTCTTGCATATTCTCGTTCCAAAATTACCTTCCCAGCCACGATGCCAGATGTGATCTTCTCTAAACGAGCGATTTCACGGTTTTCAACTTCTAATTCACCTATTGTTTGTAAGAATTTTGTTTGAGCCTGGACGAGATCTTCATGTGTGAGACGAATTTTAAACATTAACATTCCAGAACGAATGGCTTCTCCTTCAATGATGTGTATCTGAGTTACGATACCAGTCATGGGAGCGGTAATATGGATTCGTGTCCGTCCAGGACGTTCAACGATCATCGCTGGAATGTTCAAGGTTCGTTCATAGGTCTGCAACGCGACTTCACCAACAATCAATCCAATATTACGCCGCGCCTGCTCAGAGAGCTCCAAAGACGTTGAGTCCTCATGCGCATGACTAGGATCACCGTGGTTGTGACCACTGTGGCCGATGTCTTCTCCCTGGCTACCAGCAAGATTTTCGCCTGATTGTTTATTGATTAGTGAGAATTTTTGCTTGACGAGTGGAAGCCAAGTGTCACGAACACCCCAGCAAATTCCCGATATGAGGAGTACAGCTATTAAGCCGTACCATTTGAGCGAAATATCGCTTAATTGAAATCGCATGATACTATCCCGCGCTATCAGCGCAACAGAACACCATTTAGGTGAAAAGATACTAGGAAAGAAGAACGGACTTAGGTGCCAAGTGACACGCAAATTGCGCAGAAGAACTGTGACCCGGTCAGTTTACAGTTGAGAAGAGGCGTAGACCGCCTAGACCAGCCAGACCTGTTTGCGCAAGCGCATACTGGTGGATATTGAGTTAACCGGAATATCTCGACGGTACTCAATGCGTGTGGTAGATACATTGATAGAAGTGACTATCGGTGCAACTTCAAGTGAAGTTGCTTTTACCAATGCAGTTAATTCAATAGGAGATGAGCTTACATATGTACAAGAGCTTTCCTCACATGGAATATGGTCGTGCTCGTGATTCTCTGGGTTATTGTGTGAGGAGTTGCTAGCTATTGTATCAGTGTGATTGTGCGAAACCCAAGCTGTTGCGTGCACAGACAAACAAAGTGAAGTAAGCTGAGAACCCTCTTTATGCTCATGGTGAGGTATGTCATTGTGTGCATGCGTATGATGATAGCAACAACCAAGCAATGCATGAAACACTATGGATAAAGCAGCTAAAGTGCTTAACATACTGTTTGCCATGATTCTTGGGTACCTTTGAAGATATGCTATATTTATTATTAATAACAAGCAAGTAATTATTGCATATTGACAGTTTTAGGTCAATCTCTAAATTTATTTATAATATAATTACAGCTAGAAGTAAATGTGTTGTTGATCTTGCCCCCAACCTTGTACCAGTTGGAATGTTAGAAATCCAAGTTTTAATCATCCCTGGCGCGCCAGGGATGATTTTTTCGCAGTGCGTCAGGCATGACGCGCAGCGTCACGACCTGACGCTGTCAACCGGTAAGCGAAAGCGATCCGGGAAGTGACTTGTCGGGTGTAAGTCCCGATGGAGGCCTTGATGACAGGAACTCTTAGCCGAACTGCAAGGGTGTCCACCGCGAGGTGGAATCTGAAGGAAGCAGCAGGCAAACTCCTGGCCCGAGGAACACGAATCACATATGAGGCGCCGGTTGGATGGGCGAGAGGGCTGTAAGACTCGAAGCCCGATGTCATCTGGATCGAATCGGCGTATATGGTGTCCTTCCGGTAAGCGTGCAAAATATTTCCGTTGTGAATTATTTGGCGGGCCAGTCAGGAAGCGAGGCCAGCCGGCGGTGGGAGCTCAAGCAGCGGTGGGGAGTTCAGCGATTGCCTGACGGTAGTTCCAAGGCAGGAACCGTTCGGGATGGGCGGCGACTTCGCTGGGATGACGGAAGAGTTCGGTGAGATAATCGAAGGAGTTTGCCTGATTGAGCTCGCAGGTGTGGATCAGGCTCATGAACATGTCGCCAATGCGGGCCCCGTTTTGCGTGCGATAGAAAAGCGAATTCTTGCGATGGCAGATCGCTTTTTTCAGAGCCCGCTCGCAGACGTTATTGTCCAGCGGGGCTCCGGCTTTGTGCAGAAAGAGCGTCAGCTTCTCCCAGTGTCTGAGCAGGTAATTGACGGCGGTGCCCAGAGCCGAGTTCGGCTCGACGAGCTTTTCGTCGAACTGCCGATGCAGCCAACTCTTCAATTCCGTCATCGCCGGTTGGCTGTGGGCTTGATGTAACTCCAGACGTGCTTCGGAAGACAGCCCCTCCTTCCGGGCAGCGGCATCATTTTTATAGACGATCTTCAATGCTTCGAGCACTTGGCCGCACTCTGCGGGAAACAGATCGTGAATCTCCACGAACTGCCGGCGGGCATGGGCCAGGCAGTTGGCGACGATCGTCCCCAGTTCCCGGGGCATGTTCCGCGCGAGCGCATCGCACATCTGGATCGGAGACTCAAGTTCGGCTGCGCGCTGCTTGAGTACCTCGGCCAGGTTCTCGCCGGCGTGCCGATGCGAGCTGAAAAACAACGCAATGCGGCGACCATCCCGCGTGGAAATCACGCCGGACGTGAACAGACCGGTGCGGTCCGGATTGTCCGCGAAGGGAATCCGGCGTTCTCCCATCAGGGTCAGAATCTTCACGGTTGTGTCGTCGTTGTAGAGAATCGCTCCCTGAGCGGCTTCTCGCATGAGGTCTTCGAAAGCCGGATTGAGTAGAGGGGCAAAAGTGGAAATCACATCCCACTGAGTCGAGGCCGGCAGAGGAATTTCCAGGTTCCCCTGCAGGCCCTGGAGGCGGTTGAAGGGAAGCCTGCTTCCATATTTTAAAAGGCCGATCATCGCACCGGCCCTGGCATCGTATTTCTCGCGGCCGGCTTCCTGGGGAAGCGCGGCCGTGAAGACCTCGCCGCACAGACCGCAGCGGAGGCGTTCCAGTGCATAGGTCCTGGCACCCAGCGGAGCCTGGCCTGTGATCCGCACCACAGTGCGGGGCGGCTTTTGATAGAGGGTTCCCTTCCCGCATTCCGGACAAGGATCGCCGACGTGAAGCGAGGAGTGAGTGATTTCGATCTGCTCGGCCCCGCGATATGCGTCGGCTCCGTTTCGACCGTGGCCTCTGGGAGGTGGTTTGCCGTTCCGCTTTTTGTCGGCTTCGTCGGACTCGGTTTCGCCCGCGTCCCCGGTACGCTCCACGGATTTACCGGAGTTCGGCTCGGCATCGGCCTGATCAGAATTGCCCACGACCTGTCTGGTCTTCTCCGTCTTCGCGCCGAACAGCATCTTCTGCAGCCGGCCGATTGACATGTTCTTTTCTTGAATCAGGCCCGCCACATATTCATAGGATTCAAAAACCCGCTCGATCAGCTCCGCATCTTGATGAGCCAGCGATTGCCTGGCGCGGTCCGCCACATCCTGGAGTCGTTTGTGATCCACTTCCATGACCTCCGGTTTCTTCCGATTCATGATCCACCATCCGTGGCAAACACAGAGCCTCCAAGTCCGTTCGCTCAGTGAAGGAATACCCTGATTGTCGCAGCGTGGCAAGAGCAATTGCCTGATGCGACGATCAAGCCTGGGGGCCCACGGGCCGCCAATCGGGGGCAGCTCCCGTTCGCTCCGGGTTGCCGGCCGAGAACAGAACCGACAATTGATGAGCAGCCAGGCGTTGCGTTGCGGCATCTCGCGTGTCGGGCCACCAGTGAAGGCGCCCTTCGGAAAAACGCTTGTGACAGAGCCAGAAACCCTGGCCATCATACACCAGCACCTTGATGGCCGTCTTTCTGCGATTGCGAAAGCAAAACACCGTCCCCGCGAAGGGGTCTTCACCCAGGGTGTCTTTGCACAACCGTGTCAGCCCATCGATGCCCCTGCGAAAATCCGCCGGTTGGGTGGCGACCAGGATCTTCATCTGCGGTGTAATGGCCAGCATCAGTTTGAACCTCGCAGGCTGCGTCCCACCACCGCGATATCGGCGGCCTGATAACCTGTCAGATGGACCCGCAAAATTCCGGCATGGTCCTCCCACTCGATCACGCATGCGGAAGCCGGGGCAGAGACGGACGGTAATTCGACAAATGCCGAGCCGTTCTCCGCTGGCTGC
>NZ_CAXAVM010000257.1:0-8797 GCF_963972345.1 uncultured Gimesia sp.
CAGTTCCTTGAATTTCATCGCAAAATACTGAGGGTCCCGTTTGGTGGTATTAAAAGGAAACTCTTTGAGGTCGAGTTTCCCGTCCTGATTAAGATCTAACTGCTCGAAGTATTCTACAGTCAAGGCGGCTGCCAACAGACCATCCCCCCAACGGAATTCAGCGAGAGTCAAAACCCCATCCTGATTCTGATCAGTTCGCAAAGAATGCCACTGACGAGAAAGATTCGAAAAAGGTGTCTGGCGGTACTCGTCCAGTGAAAGACGCTGATCGTCATCCAGGTCAAAGCCTGGCAGCAGATACGCAGTGACTTCTTTCATCCAAGGCTCGGCACTTGCGACAAGTTCTTCCTGACTTAAATAACCGTCATAGTTTTTGTCCGCTACCAGAAAAATCCCCACCGGATCTCGCCAGTGCGAGGGGTCGGTCTTCCATTCGCCAATCGACAAATTCTCATTACCATCATTATCCCACAACTTGAACAGAGCTAAAGTCTGTTTGCCATTGCCGAAGCCAAATTTCGCCTGTTTTGCTTCCGCGAGGTCGATCGATTGATTTCTATTCTGATCCAGATAGTCGAACAGCATACTGGTGAGCATCCGCCCTCCTGGTTCCCACAGCAATTCTCCTGTGGGATAACGTAGACCGTAAGCGATCTCTAGTACCTGCTCTGCCTCCTGCGGATCAACAAAACCATCTGCATTGCGATCCCAGTCCTCCCACTTCGACAACGCCAGACCGGAAACTGTACCTATAACATTTGATGTCGAGAATTCTACCTTGTCCAACTTCCCATCGTTGTTTGTGTCCCACTTGCTCCAGCCTGCCTGAAGCTTCAGCATCCGCTGAGCCACTCGATCTACAACTGGATGAGATAGTTTACGCATGTCGGGAGAGACCGTGTTTAAATATTCTTCAAAAGTCAACCGTTGGTCATTATCCAGGTCAAACAACTTAAAGTCTCGAATGAACTGTGGTTGTTCTTTGGGGGGTACTGATGAAAGAAACTCTGGCAGAGTCAAACTCTGATTGTTATCCTCATCACGAAAACGAAATTCATTCTTGGGAATTGTTTGCTTCTGTTTTTCACGTTTGGAAAATTCGGCGAGACTCAACAACCCATCTGCGTTACTGTCCCAATCATAGAAAGAACGTCTGGCCTCTTGCCTTTGTTTGTCTTTCTTCTCTCCCAGAAATTCAACCAGCGTTACTTGCTGATTTTCATCAGCGTCAAGTTTTTGAAATTCAACGAGATAATATTGAGAATCCCGTTTGGTGGTACTGAAGGGAAACTCTTTCAGATCGAGTTTTCCATCCTGATTGAGGTCGAGTCGCTGGAAATATTCTGTGGCCAACGCAGCTGCAAATACTCCTTTTCCCCACTGAAACTCAGAAATACTTAAATAGCCATCATGGTCTCGATCTGTTCGCATAGAGTGCCATTGCAGTGCCAGATTCGAAAACGGTGTCTGCCGATATTCATCCAGAGAAAGACGCTGGTCACCATCCGCGTCGAAACCATCCAGCAGATATTTGCTGACTTCTTTTGTCCAAGACTCGGCACCGGTGACAAGCTCTTCCTGAGTCAAAAGACCATCTTGGTTTTTGTCAGATGCCAGAAAGAGTCCCACCGGATCCCGCCAGTGACTGGTATCTATTTTCCACTCGGTGATGCTCAGCTTCCCATTACCATCCTGGTCCCACTCATTAAACAAGACCGGTGTCTGTTTGCCATCCCGGAAACCGAATTTGGCCTGTTTCGCCTCCTGTAAATCGATCTGATGATCGCCGTTCAGATCCAGATGATCAAACAGCATGGTCGTCAGCATCCGCCCCGATGGCTCCCACAGCAGTTCCCCCGTAGGATAACGCAGTCCATAGGCAATTTCCAGAACCTGCTCAGCATCCTGTGGATCAACAATACCATCTGCATTGCGATCCCAATCCTCCCACTTCGACAACGCCAGACCGGAAACTGTGCCTATAACATTTGATGTCGAGAATTCTACCTTGTCCAACTTCCCATCGTTGTTTGCATCCCACTTGCTCCAGTCTGCCTGAAGTTTCTGCAAACCATGTTTGATACGGTCCGCTAGTGGATGAGGTAGCTTGCGCTGACTGGGATGAACTATGTTCTGGTATTCCTGGAAGGTGAGCTGTTGATCGTGATCTCCATCAAACACCTTAAAATCCCGAATCAATCGGGGACGCTCTTTTTTTTCGGCTGTTTTCAGAAGCTCCTGCTGTGACAGTCGCTGATCCTGATTCGTATCCAAATTATTAAATCTGGTAACATCGGATTCAGAGTCGCGTTTTGCGTTTTGAGGGGGTGAAGTTTGTCCCAACAGATACGCCCCCACTGAAAAGGTCAAACAGACCACTAACGAAAAACAAAACAGATATGACCGCCCTAAAGAGGGGATGGAACTTGCTCCTGAGTTTGTAAAACTTTGGCAGTAGTGTCGGTTCATCTGATTATTCTCTTTGTTAATGTTTTATTCTGTTTCATGTTCATACAGGCGAAAGACAAGTTCGCAATAATATTCCTGAAAACGGACTTCTCCGACTTGTTTCCATCCAACCGGCATGGGAACACTCCAGCTATCTTGCATCCAACGATTGGCATCAAGTGTCCAGATCCATTTCGAATCACAGTTATTGATTCTGTCCCGCGAAAAATAATCCTGGTCCCGCATTACCGCGTTTCCGTAAAAATACGGGTAGTTCTCATCACCATGATAAGTAAATAATCCTTCACGGTTTTGCGTGTAGGCTATTGCTGAAGTGAACAGCATGGGATTACAAACAAGCAGATTCTCAGACGGTTTTCTCTGGGAGTCAAAATATGCCATGGCTGCCGGCAATCCGGAATACTTCTTCGAGATTTCACTTCGTCGCAGGTAGTTCTGAAAGCAGGAATACAACAATAAGCCCGACACCAGAATGCAGGTAGAAATTCGCAGCTTTATAGAAGGGATGCGACAAACCAGAACTGCGATTGCGACTAACAGCAGCAAATGCGCAAACAGAAAATATCGAGAGACAAAGATATTCCGAGACATTACGGAATAGATTGTCGCTACAAGAAATGAGACAAAGATGGCAATAAACAGATAGAGATCGGTGGGACGACGTCCGAGCAGCAACAGAATTAGCGACAGAAAGACAGCCTGTGCGACTCCCAAACCAATGACCATTGATGCAGGCGACCAGCGAGGCGGTGCAATGAACTGATAAAAGACTTTTCCTACATATTCCAGGTCAAATGGTTTCGTCCAGAATTGATTTTGTACCTGCTGGCTTTGGCTCAACAGACGAAACAATAACGGTGACCACGCCAATGCCAGCACAAGAGCTGACAGCAAGACCGGCTGCACTCTCCTGAATCGACTTCGATTCACATCAACGGGTGTCTGAAGCCAGCGGTAGCCGAAAGCAAAAATGTACTGGGCCAGCAGAATAAAAAGCCCGAAATGATGTGTGTATGCCAAGGCAATAGCAGAAACTGTGAAAAAACTCCAATTCCATGCTGCATGAGATTCATTACGAAGAGCCCTGATTAAAAGCCAGCTTGATATGGCAGTCAATGCAGCGCCTGGTGCATACATGCGGACCTGAAGAGACCAGGACACCTGGAGCGGACTCAAAGCGACAAATAATGCAGCAACAAGGGCCGATAATACAGCAGTGCTGTTCTCTTTCGAGGTACGATTGTTGTCGACTCGATAAGCCTCATACACGAAAAGATATGTACCAATAACTGTGAGCAGTCCACTTGATACGCTGAGCATCCGCGACGCAATCACGGAGGTTCCAAATAGCATTCCCCAAGATTTGAGCAGGTAAAAATATAATGGTGGATGCGTATCCTGAGTTGTTCTCGTCCAAATTTCGGCAAAGGAAAATTCTGCCATTTTCAGACAGAAACTCTCATCGAACCAATATGCAATATTTGTAATACAATGCAACCGAAAAAAAAGTGCAATCACCAGTATCACAATCAACACATAGATCGGATCTTTCCTGTAGTATGAGTAAGTGTTTGACATAATTGATTCTGAGCGCTCATGATAAATTACATCTGTCAATATAAAGTTGAATCACTGTTTCTTTTCAGGATCTGGTTTATTGTTCCAGCGAGGTACCACTCAAAGCCGCTCCCTGGGGACTGGCGAGCGCTGCATAAACTTTTCCATCGATATTTTCCGAAAGAAATTGGATGTGCCCATCACAGTAGCCGACATTGACGCCACCTTTGTGTAATGAATTGGGATAAGGGGCACTCCCTTCCGGCTTAGCGATACCAGCATTGATTGCGCTGGATCCTGAATTGGCCAGATTGTAATCGACGTTTCCCTCAGAACAGCTTCCATTTCGACAGGGATTGCCAATATAAAAACTGGTGAGATAAGGATTGGGTGAAGCCCAGTTGGAAGCCGAATTTTCAGGATTATAACCGGTGCGAATATTCTCTGAAATCAGCATGGTATTGGATGCACCATCCGTGAGGCCGGCCATGGTATAGTGTCGTTTTGCTCGGATTTCACCTTTCCAGGTTTCATTAAAAAACAGGCCCATCTGGAAAAACAGTTCCCGATCGGAAGGGGTTCCATCTCCTTCCGTGGATGAATTACAGGTAATTCCGTTTCCATTCAGATCCAGTTTTCCACTGGAAGGACCAATGGGGCAATCATGAATACCAGAAATCTGCGCTGAAAATCCAACTCCACTGCTGACAACATAAGTTAAATTCCCCTGGCCGGGAACTTCCGAAATATCGTCCGGGCAGGTTAAGACTGGGATATGCGTTTTTGCCAGCGGTGCGTTCACTGGATCTTTATAATTTTTTTCGACATCCCATTTATTATAGAGAGTCGCCTGATCGATGTAGGGCAGGGTTGCCACGACCCAACTGCGATAAGAGCCCCCCGAACCCGGAGTACCATCACCAAAATAACCACAGGCCGGAAACCGGTTAGCACTGTCCGTTGCCTGCAGTATTCCCAGCGTAACATTTCTCATGTTGTTTAAACATTGTACCTGCCGGGCTGAGTTACGTGCTGACTGCACTGCCGGGAGTGCAAGTGCTATTAAAATGCTGATCACTGCCGTGACAACCAACAGTTCCAGGATGGTATAACCGCTTTTCAGGCGAGATGAATCTGTAGGTGGTATTTCCATCACGTTATCAGCAAATGCTCGTTTACACTTCATCAGCGTGAGTCTCCAGCCACCAGGCGGCAAAGTAGGTTAGAACTGCGACAAATATCACGACATCCACAAAGTACATCCAATAAGAGAAATGAGAACATTCTCCTATGAGCGGAAAAATCAATTTCGCTTCGGTAGGCTTCCGCGAAGGAAAAATCATGCTCTGTTGCTCTGACCAGTTTAGCAGGAAAAACGCGGTAATATTGGCTGTCACAAGGGCGGCTCCCAGTTTGTAGCCGAGACGCAGATAAGGCGAAGCAACATAGACTAGTAGCGGCACCAGTGTGATGCTCACCAGGAAGGAACAGGCCGAATACACGAGAAACAGTAATGGAGTGGTTTCACCGATCAGTGGAAAGTAGAGTTTTCCCTGGCCCATCCAGCTGACAAAGCCGTAAATGCCGACACTGGCGCACAGGACCAGTACACAGGCAAGAATCATCTTACGAAAGACTGGATGTTCTAGAAAAGAAAAACTGATCGCGGGTACCATCTGCCGGGGATGTGGCACCTCATCCTGTTTGGGAGCCCGCGCGTCAATCCGTTCAACGGCTGCGTTCACCGTCGATGCCCAGGTCTCTTCAGAATACGCGCCTGTCGATACAACATCCTTCGCTGTTTCAACGGATGCGTTTGGCTCTGGCAGAGTCTCAGTTTCAGACTTGATCTCGTCACCGGGAATTGCAGAACCGTTCGGGGCAGGTCGACTGAGATCAACACTGACTTCGAGATGAGGATCAACGGGCACCGGAGGGATTTTGCTGTTCCTTAAGGAAAGCAGTCGCTTGAGCCAACCCGGCCGTTCAATATCCTGTTGCACAACGTCGGTACCAGTTCCCACAGGCTCATCTGATTCTTCCAGAAACGCGTCCAGATCATCTGCGCCAGCGAACTCATCATCTGGCTCATTAATAGAATTATTGACAGGAGGTAGTGTGGCGGGATCTCGTCGTGCCATATGAAATAGTCCGACTACGGAATCAGCTCGCTGCCATTCGTCCATATAATGCGGACGCACCATGGTCTCAGGCAAAAGCTGCTTTTCCCGCACCATCTCCACCATATGACGGAAGGTACAAGGCCCCAGCGTTTCATCTGACTCTTTGTAGTACCATTCGGTTGCCATTTCCAGTCATTCTTAAACTATGGATTTCCTAGTATGCTAGTAATACTTTATCAATTCAAAACGCATAGATTTTCGAACACACCGAAACTTAAATACAGTATATGATGTCTTTGTTTTAAAAGCAAACATCAGTTCACCAGGGATTAAAAACTTGATAAAAATGGCTTGCCCAAACTGTCGAGTCGGTCACTAAAAATATTTCAAACGGGGGGATGTGTGAGCAGTGCCTAAAATATCATCTGCGCTGTTGGAATTTTCCGCACTTTTGATGACAGCGCAAACTGATGTTTTGTGCTGTATTTTTTTTCACATCAAATATGATATGAGTATGATTGATACATGTACTTCATGGCAGGCATGATGTGCAAGTGGGCTTGTATAATCATCTTCTATCGTAAAATAAAGTAGAATCGTAAAAGTTTCGCATCTAGAATTACCTTGTAACTCTGGTTTGACCATGGAGTCGCCTAATCAGTGGCAACAATGTGAAAGATTCGAATCGAATAACCGACTCGCGCTGAGAAGGGACGTTGATTTAACCAGGCAATCTCATTCCTTCCCCCAAAATAGTTCTCGGAACGATAAAGGTCGTTAATGCTGACCGCGTACCACCCCGGTTTGAGTGGATATGTCTTTTTAGGATTGCTGCTATTACCTGTGGGAGAAATTGGTTTGAATTGGATACCTGCCACGTTCCGCTTTACGAAACCATAATACAACATGTAAAGCGGGTGCGATTCAGGGTGTGAATCACACCAGATTTTCAGTTCCAGAAGATCTTGTCCCCAATCGATGTTTTCATCAAGCAAGTGTTCTGGACCATTCGCTGGCCCAACGAATTCGTTGAAGTAAGAGAGGCTGTGCGGAAAGACTGCCAGAGAGCTCAAAGCCGAAATCAGTGCAAGGAAGATAATACAGAATCGGCGCGATAGAATCAGAGACCGTATGCGGGGTACTACTGCCGAACCATTCGTAAGAAAAGCCCAACATGCCGAGAAAGTAAATTCGTGTTCAAGCTGAGTGGAATTCTTAACTATGGGAACCTTGCTGATCCAAATGTAAATAAAGGGGAATGCAGGTAAGGCATAGCGTAGACCTCGATTGATGCCGGTTTGCGAACTGACAAGAATCAGGACAACGATTGCAGGTAGGATCAATACAAATTCATCAATGAGCGTGGGGCCAGTTTTCTCCGGTAAGGAAGTGCCTGTTAATTTCACAGGTGTATCTTGATTAATCGTAGCAATCGATAGATTTCTCGTATCAGTTTTCGCCACTCGCCTCCAAATACAGCAAACGATAAACCAAATTCGAAGCGAAATCAAAAGCAACACTCCCACAGGCATTTTGACTCCCATTGCGTACAGGTAATAATACCACCAGCCCCCTTTTTTGTGCTCGCCGCACAAGTAAGACATAAAATCCCTCTCGAAGTCATACCGTTGCACATCAATTCCCATCAGATAATTGGCGGGTACAGGAACTGGCAATGCGCCCAGCCAACGACCAGTGAACCAATTGCCTGGGACGGCGTGTGCATTCGTGCCGCCCAACGTACGGCTAATGAATTGGAATTCGTCTAACCGTTGCCATGAATTTTCGAAACCATAGCCCAAATTAATGAGGTAGACGGCGATTGCAAAAATTATAGTTAGTTGCAGGATACCGGGTAATAGTACGGATTTTTCGGATTGTGGCTTGGAACTCGGTAACATAGACCCGGAGCTGCTAGCTTTAAACAACCTATGACGTTGAGTCATCACCCACGACAACCATAATACTGGCAAGAGAGCGAAGAGTATTACCCATGTTAATTTTGCGAGTAAGGCCAGACCAAGCGCTAGTCCGGCATAAAACGCTTGCAACCAATCAGGCGCCCGAAGCCAACGCCAGAAAAAATATCCAGCCAAGACCCCGAGAGATGCTGCAGCGACGTCAGGAGTGATCAGCGCTCCGTTGCCAATAATATTGGGGCAAAAACACCATAATACAAGAGCGACCAAACCGGACCAATGTCCGTATAGGTCACAAGCCCAGCGATAGCAAATGTAGCCACCAACCAAACTGAAGGGAATACAAACCCAGCGTGCTAGCGTAAAATACCAGAACAAATCTGAGTCATTGTCTTTCAAAAACTTCCTGCCAACAGTGAACTCTCTGCGGGAATAAGGGGATGCTTCTGTTGCTTCATTAACTACACATTTTGGTGCCACAACAAGAATAGGCAGTGCGGCTACCATTCGAACTAACGGTGGATTAACACGGTACAGATCAAAATCACCTGATTTCCAGTGGCTAATCCCCGACGCAAGATGGGCCGGCTCATCTGCTGTAGGACTGTATCGATAGGCCTGCCAGGCGAGCAGGCAACCTTGCACTAGCAGTAGAAAAATGACGGCATAGCGAATCTCCCCCTGAAGTGTCGGGCAATATCGAGCGAGCATGATGATTGTTCTGACAAT
>NZ_CAXAVM010000258.1:0-8638 GCF_963972345.1 uncultured Gimesia sp.
GGGGAGAAGAACCACTTACCGAACGACCGGGCAGTATTCTGCCTCCCGCCGACTTCGAAGATGCTGCGAAGACAGTTCAGAAGATGATTAATCGCACGCCTACCGACCAGGAAGTGGTTTCGTACCTGTTGTATCCCAAAGTCTTCGAAGATTTTGCCGCACATCAGAAAGCCTATTTCGATACAAGTGGTCTGCCGACGTATGCATTCTTCAATGGTCTGGAACCGGAAGAAGAAATCGCTGTTGAGATTGCTCCCGGAAAGACCTTGATCATCAAGTTCCTGGCCGTCGGAAAGCCACAGACAGATGGTTGTCGCACGGTCTTTTTTGAGCTGAACGGTCAGCCTCGGGAAGTGGTGATCGTGGACAAATCATTGAAGCCACAGGATAGCGCGCGACGCAAAGCTGATTCGTCAGATCCCAAGCAAATCGGTGCCGTCATGCCCGGCGTGATCGTCTCGCTGGCCGTCAAGGTCGGCAGCAAGGTAAAAGCCGGCGATCAATTGCTGATGCTGGAAGCAATGAAAATGCAGACGAGTGTGATCTCCGAACAGGATGGTGTGGTCAAAGAAGTTCTAGCCGAACCGGGCATCCAGGTGGAATCGGGTGACCTGCTGATCGTACTGGAATAGCCACTCGGTTGAACTGATCCACATGCATTCCGTGAGTCAGGTTTTCTCGGACCTGATTCACGGATGTTCCGATATCGACAAGGTATTCACCTCCCCTGCTGCAGTGTATCAATCACATCCTCACCAACAGAAACAGGTGTGAGCCAATGCCTGTAAAACCTATCCCATTTTGCCTAATTGCACCAACATTATTTTAACAGGATCGTTTTATACAAAAACAGGTTTCAATTTGCTCTGATGCATTAGAGAAATTCAACCGCTGCCTGAATTTTCGCCGATAGTTTAGATATCAGGTATTAATATTTCTTAATGCTTTGAGTTCAATTCAATCACTCAATCAGAATAAATGGGCAGAACGATTCGACTCTGTCTCTTTAAGAAACCGGAGAACTCGGCGAATGACTGGAGCGCGTCAATCCATTCAACCCCCTCATTTTGTGATATCCAGTGAGGGAGAGCTTCTAGGTGAAGACACTCCTGAGAACCAGGAGTTAGTTCGTCGAGTGGTTGCCTGTGTGAATGCCTGCGACGGGATCACCACCGAAGAACTGGAAAGTGGCATCATCAACGACATGCGCCGCGTGATTTCCCAGACTGCACCCATCCTGCAGGAACGCAGTCAGATGACCGAGTTGCTGCGACGTGAAATCCGGGCAGAAATGGATGCGCGCCGCAATCAGAAGAAACAGGCTAATTGACTCTTACTTGGATCCACGATTGATATAACCGCTGATGCGGACTTTTATCTTACCCGTCGATTTATGTCCGGCGGGGAGATTCAATCCAATCATTAAGACGCCATCTTCTTTGGGCGTATACTCGGCTTTCTCACCAATCAGAAACGGTTTACCCATCTTCGGTTTTCCTTTCTCCTGCGAGATGACCATGCCCATCAGTGCCCCGGTGGGAATTCCGTCTGCCAGTTCTTTCATGGCGGTCGTATGTGGCAAGCCTTCGACGGTGGATTTCACGTCGATCACAAAATCATAGGCCCCCATCGCCTGAATCCGAACCATCTTATCCTTCGCGACCAACCCTGCCGGTACGCTCCAGTTGCGTGCGACATCAATGTCGAAATCTGAAGAATTGGAACTCATCAGTTTTTCGTTGAGCTGGGTTATCATGGCTTTCACGCCGGGAACATCTTTCTGAATGCTCTGAATCACTTCCAGCATCTCGCGGGATTTTTCATAGTCGCCTGCTTCAGAATATTTCCGGGCAATTTCTGCAGACTCTCTGATGAAAGAATCCCGCAGTTTGTCTGCCTGCACATTGAGTTGCTTGACGTTCGTCTTTTTGGCGCTCTGTGCCGCCACCGGTTCAGACATCAGTAGAACGGCCAGAGCACTTCCCAGAAACAGTAATTGAACATGCCAGTCAGCTCTGAAAATATTCACGATTCGATTCCTCTATTCAATTCTTTTAGACGTGTATGCATTTATTATTATGACGTATGGCCGCTACTGCTGACAATCAGATTCCGGAGTTCCCCTGTCCACAGAGGCAGATTTTGCAGATCATGATCCGGGTGACTCCTTAACCGGGTGGCCAGTGCAGCGAACGCCCTCCCAGCAGATGCAGGTGCAGATGATCGACAGACTGACCTCCTTCTTTACCGGTATTAACGATTGTACGATATCCGGAATCCAGTCCTAGCTGTTTCGCCAGTTTTCCGACCGTCAACAACAAGTGCCCCGCCAGTGCCTGATCCGAATCCTGCAGGTGTGCCATGGATGGGATTTCCTGCTTCGGAATGACCAGTACATGTACGGGGGCCTGTGGATTCACATCGTTGAAAGCCAGGCATAAATCATCTTCATAGATAATGTCTGCCGGGATTTCCCCATCAATGATTTTCTTGAAAATCGTTTTCTCACCTGACATCTAACCTGCCTCCTTTACATTTCATTCGCTACTATTTTTAAATTACCGTTTGAAAACGGAAAATAGATTGTGTCCAGCATCTCAGGTAAACAGCTGCTTGTAAACACCATAGCCTCCTGCCAGCAATAACCCCAGACAGGAAACAAACAACATCAGATCCCACAACCGGCCGGGAGTCAGACGGGCATCAATTCTCGTGTAGCGTAAATAGATGGCAGCCACTCCCAGCATCGGTAACATGATGGCCTGCATGGTCCCCGCGATCAAAACCAGTCGAACCGGATTTGCCCCCGTCAGGAATACGGCGAGACACAACAGAGGCAGGATCAGTGACATGATCTTGATCCAGTTCTGCACCGCATGAGGCTTGCTTTCATCCACGATGCCGAAAAATCGCAGGCCGTCGGAGAAGATGCGTGCATTGGCGGCATTCGCCACGAGGAACGTCGAATACAATACGGCGATTGCCCCTGCCAGAAACAGCCACTTGGCGAACGCACCGAAGACAGGGACATAGGCTTCTGCCAGCGTACTCACCATCCGCATGCCGTCCGGGTCGAGGCCTTCCTTATGCAGTACCGCGACCCCCATCAGATAAAAGGCGAGGGTCGCAAAAGTATAAATGCACATCGAAGCAAACGCGTCGATTTTCATCACACGCATCCAGCCTTTGGCTCTCTCAGCCCAGGCCTCGTCTTCAGAATGCGGGCCGGTAAAACGGGCGTAGCCTTTCTCCAGGCACCAGTAAGGATAAGCAATCAGTTCTGTCGCGCCGACGCCAATAATCCCGAATGCCGCCAGTGCGGTCAGCAGCGGATTCATACCGCCGGTCACTTCCGGCACACCAAACGAAAGTCCGCGGATGATTTCCTCTGTCGAGATACTCCAGATCTCGGATGTCTGCAGGGAAATTACATTGCCGATCGTAATGAATGTAAACGAGACCACCAGGACCGTCGACAGATGCTCAATCAGGTTATACCGGCCGTAATACAATAAAAAGGCTGTGAATACCGCGATCACACTGGCCCAGATCTTGTCGTCCCAGGTCTGCGGTTCGAGGATTGAATTACCATTCTGATCCAGCAGCGATTCCTCGTTTCGTATTTTTTCAAGAATCACCTGTCCGGCTGCCTCGAGACGTTCGATGCGCTGTTTCATTTTGTCATGCCCGCGCAGATATCGCTCGCGTTCGGCAGGTGATAAATCTGACAGCGCCTGTTCCTGATTTTTCAAAGCTTCTTCCAGTTCCAGGTAATGTACGAATTCTTTTTCGGCAGGATATTGAATGGCCTGGAGATAATCGCCTTTGATGGGCAGCGTCAAAGCCAGTGCCTGCCCGACGCCCCCGACAATTCCGCCGAGTTGCCCGATGGTGCAGATACTCATTACCAGCCAGAACCAGAGGATCCAGTTGGGAGTTTTCTGTCTGCCGGAATTCAGAAATCCGAGTCGTGGCCCGGGCACATGATTCAGGGCAGCCAGCGTGGTTTCACCTTGCGAGATGGAATAGCGGCCGAGTTCGATCTGGACGAATACCTTGATCAGACACCCGACGATGATCAGCCACAGCAGCGCGATACCCGCCTGGGCACCGGTCTTGGTCGTGGCAATCAGTTCTCCGGACCCGACAATACTGCCGGCCACGATGAGCCCCGGTCCCAGTCGTTTCACGATTCCCCAGAAATCGGTGGGAGCTTTGATTGATTCTTCGAGAGTCGAATCAACGGAAGGATCGAGCGCGTTATTCTCCTGTTGAGATTCCATCGTACTCCTGTTTCATCTTTGTCTTCGACAAAGGGGGCTGTCGAAACATTACTCAGAGCCGTAAGAATCCTCACAGTGATCACTCAAAATCAGTTGGCACATCTCGATCTCATCGAGGCATGCCTGCCCTGTTACTTGAGTTGTTTTTCTGCGACCTCTATTGCTTTGAGCAAGCCCTTTGCCTTGTTAAGTGTCTCATGATATTCCGTTTCCGGTACACTGTCAGCAACGATCCCGGCGCCGGCCTGAACGTAGGCCGTAGATCCCTGCATAACCAGTGTGCGCAGAGCAATACACGTATCCATATTCCCGGTAAAATCGAGATAGCCGACAGCTCCTGCGTAAGGGCCGCGGCGATGTGGTTCAAATTCATCAATGATTTCCATTGCCCTGACTTTGGGGGCGCCGGAAACGGTTCCTGCAGGCAGTCCCGCCCGGAGTGCATCCAGGGCAGAACGTTCTGAGGTTAAAGTACCAGTAACATTCGAGGTAATATGCATGACATGGCTGTAGCGTTCCACCACCATCACATCAGACAGTTCGACCGATCCGAATTCACAAACGCGGCCCACATCATTGCGAGCCAGGTCGATCAACATCACATGCTCAGCCCGTTCCTTGGGGTCCGCCAGCAGTTCTTCTGCCAGACGCTTGTCTTCAGCTTCGGTTTTTCCGCGTTTGCGTGTGCCGGCGAGGGGACGAATTGTCGTAAGACGATCTTCCACCCGCACCATGATTTCGGGTGAACTGCCCACCAGATCCACTTCAGGCGTTTTCAACAGAAACATAAATGGACTGGGGTTAACCACGCGCAGGCTGCGATAGATATCGAGAGGCGTCGCCGTAGTTTCCAGCTTGAGTCGCTGGCTTAAGACCACCTGAAAAATATCGCCGGCAACAATGTATTCCTTGCAGGCATCGACGGCTGATTCGAATTTCTGCTGTGTGAAATTTGAAGTCCAGTTCAGATCCGGTTCGGCGTGAGCATCAACGTTGATATCTGCCATTTTTAATGCAGCAGGATTACCATCCTGAAACCGCTGACAGGTCCGGTCGATTTTATCACAGGCACTTTGATAGGCGGCTTTCAGCTCTGCTTCTTTCAGATCGGGGTCGAGGTGCGCATGAGCGACAACCAGCACCGTTTTATTGATCTGGTCAAAAACGACCATGTGGTCGTACAAGGCAAAGGAAAGATCAGGCAGTTGACGATCATTTTCCGGAGCGTTGGGTAAATGTTCCGAATAGCGGACGACATCGTAACCGGCATATCCCACCGCGCCTCCGCAAAAACGGGGAAGGCCGGGAAGCTCTGCCGCCTGATATTGGTCAAGCACCCGTTCCAGTTCCTCCAGCGGGTCCGCGACTGTCCGTTCTTCCGTCTGCCCCTGCCGCTGGATGACCATCCGCTGCTCGTAGGCATCGACGGTTAAAAACGGATTCGCTCCCAGAAAGCTGTAACGGCTGATCTGCTCGCCACCGACCACGCTTTCAAACAGAAAGGAGTAGGGGCCTTTTTCCAGCAATTGATAGGCACTGACCGGCGTCAGGGTATCCCCGGTCAACTTTCGATAAACGGGGACCAGGTTCGCCTGTCCGGAAAGTGATTTAAATGTTTCAAAATCGGGAACGTATTTCATGGACTATCTTAATTGCAGTGTCAGTGGATGAGCGGGCATCCCGGATTCTCTAAAACTCAGAGTCGACTCTCTTATGAACATTTCCTTTCGGAGAGACAAGCTGCCCATGGCTCCAGTTCTCAAAAAACTCCAAAAAGTCTGGCTGGTTGAACCGGAAAACAGGCTCCTTACAGCTTGTTTCGAGATTTTCAGTTTCGGAATCGCTTGAGAGGAATGGTATTCATGACACTCATCGCATAAAATGTAAGCATATCGCCGGTCTTACTGATCTTTCATTTAGATCAAAGTGGATTAGGCTTTGTTTTCACGTAATGAATGAGTATGTTATTTGTTCCCTGAGTCTACACCCTTTGGGAAAGAAAGTCACGTGAGTTATACTAACGCCCGAGACCAGATCCCCACCCCAGGGATCTGAGCGGTTTTGAATACTATCAAAGGAGAATAGGGTGAATTTGGACGCGTTCACTCGCACAAGTGGTGAATGGCTGAGAGGAATCGGCCCGGACTCCGATATCGTGATGTCCAGCAGGATCCGTCTGGCCCGGAACCTCGCACAGTTCCCCTTTATCAATCGCTGTACGGAATCAACTCTGGGTGAAATCGAACAGCTGATGCGTCCGATTATTACCTCGCTCCCCATGGATGTAAAACTATCCTATCTGGATGTAAACAGCCTGGGCACTCTGGACCGTCAGTTTGTCGTGGAACGTCAACTGATCAGCCGTGAGCATTCGGAACGATCCGGACCCCGCGGTGTCGGACTGGACAGTGAAGAAAATATTGGAATCATGGTCAACGAGGAAGACCATCTCCGCCTGCAGGTACTCCGTAGCGGTTTTTCTCTGAATGAATGCTGGGATACGATTAACCAGATCGATGACCTGCTGGAACAGGAAGTGACCTATGCCTTCAGTGAAGAGTTCGGCTACCTGACAGCCTGCCCGACGAACGTGGGAACCGGGATTCGGGTCAGTGTGATGTTGCATCTGCCGGCACTGGTCATCACCAAAGAAATCCAGAAGGTCTTCCAGGCACTGCAGAAGATTAATCTGGCCGTCCGGGGATTATACGGGGAAGGCAGTCAGGCCATGGGTGACTTCTACCAGATTTCGAATCAGGTAACCCTGGGACAGACCGAACACCAGTTAATCGACAGCATCAAGGAAGTGGTTCCCAATATCATTTCGTACGAACGGCGGGTGAGAACTTCCCTGATCAAGGAGAACCGCCAGGGGCTCCACGACCAGGTTTCACGGGCTTATGGAATTTTAAGCACCGCCCAGACCATCAGTTCGGAGGAGACCATGCACCTGCTCTCCAGCGTGCGCATGGGTGTCAATCTGGGACTGATTGAAGGGCTGCCGATTTCAGCAGTCAATGAAATGTTCATTTTCACGCAACCGGCGCATTTGCAGAAGCTGCATGGCGGCGCACTGGCATCGGGAGAGCGGAACGCGGCCCGGGCCAACTACCTGAGACAACGCATCAGCGACTCCAATACTTCAAATTGAAATCCGGCTACAGTCGGCCGCTGCGAAAGACGCCATAGATCAGCCAGATCCCCAGCAGACTCGACATCATGAAGATGGGAATGCTGACAAAGATCAGATTCGAATCCAAAGAGATCGTAATGGCAGAGGCTAAAATCAGAGAAGACATGACCATGCCGATCGCCAGCCGGTTACCGGAGCGATCCATTTCTGTCGTCAGGTGATCGAAGCCTTTATGTTCAAGATGTACCTTAAGTTCGTCTTCACTCAGTTTCCCCAGCGTGCGGCCAATCTGCTCGGGAAGTTCATGCATGACTTTCGACAGACTGCATGTTTCTGACCAGATCCGGCTGACAATCGCCTTGGGATGATAACGTTCCGAGGAAAGCTTATAGATATAAGGTTCCATCTCCTGTGCGATATTCAGTTCCGGGGCAATACGTGTGGCAATGCCTTCCAGGGTGATTAAGGCGCGAATCAGCAGCATGATGTCCACGGGACAACGGATCCGGTGGATCGCCAGTATATTGATAAAATCCGTCAGCATCTTGCCGACACTGATCTCGTCCATGGGCACGCCATAGTAGTTGCCGATAAAATCGCGGAGGTCCGCCCGTAAGAGCTGATGGTCGACGGTCCGTTTCGCTTTGCCAATTTTCAAAACGACTTCCACCAGTTTCGCCGTGTCTTTTCTGGCGACATTCAGAAAGAGATCGACGAGCATATCACGACGTTCTTCTTCCAGGATTCCGATCATTCCATAATCCAACAGACACAGAGAGCCATCCGGCATCACTCGAAAATTGCCTGGATGAGGGTCCGCATGAAAGATGCCGAATTCGAAAGTCATTTTCATGAAAATACGGGCTCCGTTCGCCGCCACTTCATGCGCGCTGATCGGCAGATTTTTGAGTTCCCTGTCATCATCAATTTTATAACCATCGATGAATTCCATAGTGATCACATCCCCCTGCGTCATCTCCCGGTAAATTTTGGGGACATACAGCGTGGCATCATCCTGAAACAGTCGACAAAATTCATCGGTAGAACGGGCTTCGCGGGAAAACTGTAATTCGCGATGAATCGTGCGGGAAAACTGATTGACCAGCCCGGTAGGATCAAACACTTCCGCATCGGGAAAATGGCGTTCGATCATCGTTGCCAGTTCATACATCAGGCTGAGATCCTGCTCAATCACTCGATCAATGTCGGGACGTTTGATTTT
>NZ_CAXAVM010000259.1:0-8541 GCF_963972345.1 uncultured Gimesia sp.
GTCTACAAAGGGAGGGACTCTGTCAAGTACTCCCACCGGTGTTGTCGCTCCCGGAGTTTCTGAGACTACAATTTCAGGCTGATTTCGATAGCGTATCAGGTCATTAGCAGGGTAAGCAAAACTATAGCCTCCGCCAATGTGTAGCAACCGTTCGGCAGCAGGATCATCGATTAATATTTTTGTTGCACGCGTGGCCAGACCAAACCCGCCGCTGTCTCCAATATTTCCTCCATAAACATCTGTGGGATATCGGAACCCGGACAAAGCCCAGGTCATTTGTTCGTCATCAGAATGTCCAAAGGCCATCGCACCAATTTGACGAAAAGGGAGAAATGCAAATGGTAACGATCGCTCCATAAACGTAATCTCTTTTGAGCTTGTGAGTCCATCCATGCCAATCGGCTGACGGTATCGGCCTATTTTCAGACTGGTATTTTCAGAGATATCTTCGATGTCAAACCAGATATCTGTAAAACTGGGACGTCCCGATCCAGCAAAGTCCATCTCAAGCATTACCTTGACATTCTCCCAGACTTTTCCTGCTGCCGCTAATCGTGCGCGACGGAAATCAGCACCATTTTGTATGTCTCCAACGGCTTGAATGTTTCCGGTATCTTGAGCAAAGAAGATCGCATCTGTTTGAAAGAATCCTTTCAACTTAATGTCAGGATATTTGGAGCGTGTTGTGTCCGTTTCAAGTTTGAAAATTGGCGGAATTAAATTATCTTCAGCCTGTGTTTGAAGAACGCTACCTGAACTTTCAATCAGTTCAGTTTGATGCGCGCGTAGCTCTTCAAGTTGTTGTTGAAGATCCTGAATCTTCAAGTCAAAATTTGTAAGATCTGATCCGCTGATCTCGTTCTGCCGGAAAGGTTTCTGTGCATCTGCCTGAAAATGGAATACAAACAGAAACTGGCTTAAAACCAATACAGAAGTTAAGAACCGTAATCGCGACTGTTTTCTGAGATTCAATGAAACGATGAATTTATGTTGGAAGAAAGGCCACATATCCAAACTTTTCCAGTAACTTCGAGTTCAGTAATTTCTGGTAACTAAGACAGTGACCCAGAAATAATGAGCGTTTTGCTGTGAAACAGTAAATGACACTGTATCAGCAACAGTATGGATTTCATCGATTGTGGCGATTTCGAAGACTAGGGCAATTTATCGGGCTGTATGGACTGACATCTTTAAGAATATGACAATTCCTGAAGATGAAGGAAATTTTATTTAAGATGGGAATGAAGTTTGCCAGGAATATTGAGGTGATTAGTCACCAGTAGCATCAACGTAGGTAAGAACACAATGCATCCTTCCACTTTGTATAAAATACAGCCCTTGATTCGGGGGGGGGGCAACCTTGTATCCATCGTTTGACAAGATACTTACTTCATGCAAAAACTAGTCACTTTGGAGTACTGACATTATGATTCATGCCGTTTCAACCCTAGACTTACTACGCATATCCAATACCAATATTGAGCCGCCCTGTGGCGATGTCGCAGGTGCCTTTTCTTGGAGATAGAGTGGCGGTATCATTGGTGCTACAATCCTTTAGCACCAATCAAGACTATCAGGAATTGATATCATGACGATTTCACGCCGCCAGTTTTGTTCCGCACTCGGGGCTGCGGGGCTTTCGACAACTGCATTCCCGGCTTTTGGCAACGACAAAAAACAGCAGCCTCTTCGAGTGATTGCCTACAACGTTTACGCCTGTAAGGGCTGGCCCAAAGACCGCACCTTGGCCAGGAAAGCGGTGAAAGAGGGGCAGATGGCGAAGCGGTTGGCAATGGAACTGGCGTCGTACCAGCCTGACATCATCAACTTTTCGGAATCACCCAGTGAAACGGTCGCCAAAGAGGTCGCCAGGCGGCTTGGGATGAACCATGTTCGCTTTCCCAGCGGCCGAAACTGGCCGGGCACACTGTTGAGCCGCTTTGAGATCATCGGCTCGAAGAAATATCCGCTCGGACGGGAGCGTCCCAAAGAACTCTTTACTCGTCACTGGGGACGAGGCACGGTCAAGCTACCCAACGGTGAGTCTTTGATCGTTCACTCTGCTCATCTCTACCCCGGAGCCGATCCAAAAATCCGGCTGCAAGAAATCAAGGCGATGCTGGCATCGATGAAGCACGACCTCGATTCTGGGCGGTCGATGTTGTTGATTGGCGATCTGAACCACCGCCCGGATTCCGAAGAATACAAACTCTGGATTGATGCGGGGTGGATCGACACCTTCGCTAAGGTTGGCAAAGGCGAAGGGCTGACGATCAAAGCGGACGATCCGAAGTCCCGCATCGATTACATCATGGCGACAGGACCAATTGCCAATCAGATTATGGAATCGAGACCGTTGTTTGAGGGTGCCTTTCGTCTGAACATTGCTGACGAGGACGCTTTTGCCCTCAGCGACCATCTGCCTCAGTTGGCCGTCTTCGGAGGAGAGAACTGAGTTCTGTCGATAGATGAGCAGGTATTTCTGGCTAGGGATCATAAATGGGAATTGCCATATCGCTCAAAGCGGGATCACCTTAAACTCATCATTTTCTCTCTGTTGTAGTCGCTCACTGGCATTGAAAGCCGCAGATGGGGAAGCTTGTTTTGCACTGCCAAGAGCCCTGCGATAACGCGATCGCCTGGTAGTATTACGTTTCTGCTGAGACAATTCATCAAATGGACCAGCCCACTGGGGCACCAGCCTGGTCAAGGTGTGGATGTCGATTTTGGCGAGACCCAAGTCGACTTTCCAGAGAGGCGTCGCAAAGTCCGTGTTCTGTTTCTGGTGATTATCGAATGCCTGCTTGCGGGCTCCGGGTTATGATCACTGCGGGACACGATCGCCTGATATGCTTGGATTAGGTATTGAGGTACGCCGGAGAAGTTACTGGCGTCCTGCAGATCCAGGGCTTTCTGCGCCATCCGGTTGAGTTCTGCGGCAGGCACAATCTTGACTGTAATATCCTTGCGGTCTTCAAATTTGTTTGACACTTAAAAAGTACTTTCTAAGTTAGCTGTGCAGGCTACCGCTGAAGCTCAAAAATGCATATCTTTTGTGTCATTCAACGTCTGCGTGAGTCTGTCTGTATCCGCCGTAATTTTTCTCCAGAGTAAGGGATGAATTTGCGGAACAAATCCGGGAATTCATTACCGGTGATATGCGATTTGTTCTCCCAGTTGTTTATACCAGATAACACATCCGTATAGGGTGTCCCTGTCATAATTATACCACCACGAAAAGTGATGTAACTTGAAATTTTCGAAGAAGGTCTCACATAATTAAACGACGTAGAACTGTTAACAACAATCCTGATCAGTATATCAAGTTCTGGGGGCGATTAAGCGGGGCAAGATCAACCTTGTTTCTATTTATTTTCTTGCGCACCCGAGCGCCAGATTGGTTGTTGTAATTGGGCATCGTTCACTCTCCGATTAAAAACAGACAAGACATCGCTCCGGGTAACGATTCCAACCAGTTGACTATGATGCGAGCGATGGATGACTGGAAGGCGACCGACACCATGATTTACCATGTGGTCTACTGCTTGTCGTACCGTACAGTCATCATAAACAAATAAAGGAGTTCGGCGAATGATGTCAGCAATATTTTGATCCGCCGATAAATCTGGCATCAGTAAATCGCGTTGAGTCACAACACCTATCGTAATCCCTTGATTATTAACAACTGGAAATCCCTGGTGGGACGTCCCTTTGTCTCCTGATGCGAGCCATTCCTGAATACTGACTATTTTTTGCTGCGATGGTAATGTGACAACATCTCTGGTCATGATGTTTGAGACATGAACTTGATCCAATACATCTGCTTCATAGTCTTCGGGAGTGCGAATTCCTCTTCTGGCGATCTTTTCAGTCATGATAGAGTTACGCATCAGGTAACTGGAAACAAGATGTGCCGCGGCGCATCCTCCTAACAGTGGCAGTAAACCAAGCGGCTGTAGAGTTGTCTCGAATGCAAACACAACCGAGGTCAACATGGCACGGGAGGCTCCGGCAAAGATGGCAGCCATACCGACTAGAGCTGCAATTCTCACGTCGACCCCCAGCCCCGGAATGACCGTGTTTACGCAAGTCCCCAAGATCGAACCAATCCCACCGCCAATAGTGAATAGCGGAGCCAGCGTGCCTCCCGAAGTGCCGCTTCCCAGTGAGATGGACCAGGAAATGAACTTCATTATGCACAGGAAAAGGATGCTTGAAACAGCAAGATTATTGAGAAGCATATCACTGATGTTGTAATATCCGACCCCCAATGTGTCTGGCGCAAAATATCCTACAATTCCAACTGCTAACGCACCGATAGCCGGCCACCACATCCAGTGAATTGGAAGACGTTCAAAATTGTCCTCAATGGCGTACACGGCGCGCGTTACTGCGACCGCAAACAGACCCAAGCATCCTCCAATCAATATGTAAATAACTAAAGACGTCCCATTCGGTACCTGGAGATTTGTCATCATAAAGACTGGGTCGGCCCCTTCGAACATGATTCGTACTCCGGTCGCCGTCGAGGATGCTAATGCAACTGGAATAATGGAGCGGGGGCGAAATTCGAAGAGTAACAATTCTACAGCCAGCAAAACAGCTGAGACTGGGCTGCCGAAAGTCGCAGCCATCCCGGCTGCAGCACCGGCTGCCAACAAGGTTTTTCGTTCTGCAGTTGTGGTTTCTAGAAACTGGCCGATGACCGAGCCGAATGCTGCACCCGTAGCAATAATAGGGCCCTCTGCACCAAACGGCCCACCGGTTCCGATAGAGATCGCAGCAGAAAGTGGCTTGAGAAACATCAATCGCATCGGAATGCGGCTCTCGTTCGTAAGAACCTGTTCCATCGCTTCTGGAATTCCGTGTCCCCGAATTCCTTTGGAGCCGTAGCGAGCCATGATTCCAACAACTATTGCTCCAATAACAGGGATTCCAACAACAAAAAGCCCTAAATCCTCAACAGCAGGAGCTGGAGATATAAGCGAGGTGTTCAGCTTGCCGTAAAAGCAGAGATTGGTGATCAGTCCGATTAATGACATCAGGCCTTGGGCGACAAACGCTGCGACAGCGCCCAGCACTATGGCTAGATAACAAATTCGCAGGGTGCGCGCATTGACAAAGGCTGTCTCAGGAGGAATTTGTGTCGTCTCGACTACAAAGTCGAGCGATGGGGAAACAGTCAGGCCTTCTGTAGTCGGTGATTGCGTCGATTCATGTTCAGTCATTTATCTGTACGATTTTTTGATTTCTAAATTTTAAAAGTCAACTACGAGTCTTGGTCGTTTTCTCTAAGATATTCATGATTTAGGGTTGCCTTCTACTGACTGCAAAACCTTACGCAGCAATGAAGCCAAGATGTCCTGTTCACGACGGGATAGGCTGCCTAGTGCGTTTCGTGCTTCATCAAATCGCACCGGCGCAGCAGCATCAACAATTTTGCGGCCCTTAGCTGTGAGTCGGACTTGAAGCGAACGTCGATCTCTAGTATCAGGGATGCGCTGAATCAACCCATTGGTCTCTAGTCGATCGAGGCGGTTCGTCATTGCTCCGGAAGAAAGCATGACAGACTTCATCAATTCCGTAGGGGTCATCGAAAAAGGTTTTCCATTCCGTCGTAATGCCCCAAGCACATCAAATGCCCAGATCGCGATACCGAATTCATCCAAAGCTTCATCGGCACGACGCTCTAAATACCCAGCGAGCCTCAAGGTGCGGCCAACAATACCCATACAACTCGCATCCACACCTGGCAGCTCTGACTCCCATTGGGCAATAATTCTGTCAATGATGTCTTGGTTCATGTTATTAATTATCGTATGGAATATAGTTTGATGTCAAGAATGTTTGCGTGAAGATAGTGCATCCGAGGGGATTATGCAACAAACATTCTGTAGATTTCTGATGTCTTCAATTTCTGTAATTAAGATTAAAATATCGGTTCATTCAAGACGGATTCCCGGCTGTTGCTGAATTCCACCACGACAGCTACTACCGGCCTCAGTAGAGACTCCTCATTCGAAAACAGACAGTCTTTCAGAGATGTATTCTTCTGCTCAACTCGCAAGCTTCGATACGTATTTCCCATACGTTCCGACGACCCTGCTTAGCGTCAGCTTTGAAAGACCTGAAGTTCCCCAGAAATGATGGGCGCTGGGTTTAGGTTATACTGCCTGCTCAAACATTTCGGGGCTCAGGCATCCTCGAGAAAGGAATCAATCCAGTCGACACGATGATAATATTTGCACTGATACTATTGATTTTTTGAGGCCTCAACTTTACGAGAATGACACACATGACGATACTGACGACTTACTCAGTGGGGTTCGTTTACTCACGATTGTGATGACAAACATCGAGATATGCGCCGGATAGTGGTCACCGATGAATTTGTACTGATTCGCAATGGGTGTGAATTGAAAACGGAATTTGACTGAAGAGCAATGAAACTAAAAAAGGAACAACTGATGTTAAGAAATGTCATACAGGGTCAACCCATTCTTGCTTGTTTCGTCGTGTTAATTATTCTGACTGGAGTGAAAACTGCGTGGGCACAACAGAACAAAAAAATGGTCGCATCCGAAAATGAGCAGCCACTCGTGCGAACCAATCGGGCACAATTGACGCTGGCGGGAGCTGAGCGGGCAATTGTTGCGAGTCGCAAACAGGCGGACACGATGAGTGTTCAGGTCAATATTGCCGTCGTCGATGACGGCGGACACCTGTTGGCATTCGCGCGCATGGATGGTGCCAGACCGGGGAGCGTTTACACGTCGATTACAAAAGCGACATCGGCGGCAACCAAACGAGGACCAACCGGTCCATTGCCAAATGTTGATACAATCAATACGCATCTGAGTCTAGCGGTCGAAAACGCCGCAGCAGTCAGCGGCGGAAAGTTTACAACGCTAAAAGGAGGAGTTCCGATCATTTACGACGGACAAGTCATCGGCGCGATCGGCGTGGGAGGTGCCACTGGCGAACAAGACGCAGAAGTGGCAGCAGCCGGTATGGCAGAACTGACAAAAGTTTTTGAGGGTATCATTAACTCTCAATCATCGATGGAAATCAGATCCCCCTTCGGTAAATGGCTCATCGAAGACATTGAAGGTCGCGGTGTGATCAACAATGCTCAAACAACAATCCAGATTGCTGAAGACGGTTCTGTAACCGGCAACACTGGAGTGAACCAGTTTATAGCCAAGGCGAAGTTTGGTAGTGAGAACATGGAAATTGAGGAAGGACCAGTAGCAACTCGCGCAGCCGGTCCACCAGCGTTGATGGACCAAGAATCTAATTTCCTGACTGCATTGCAGAAAACGAAAAGGTACCGTATCGACGAAAAAGGCTTGCTGCACTTGGTCGATCATAAAGGGAAGACAGTTTTGCGAGCCTCCGCAGTAGAGTAAAGTATAGCGATTAATGAGAATCGAACAGTTCGACAAACTGTTGAGCTTGTTTAACACCGATCTCTCTACCGGGTGTCTGCGGATTACTTCCGGCCCCACATCACGCATACGTGCCTGGATTGCGCGATACGCCTGGGTGTGAAACTAAACCATCCCTGAGTAATTGCAAGTGACCTGAATTTCCATGGATTTTTGTGCCAGTCGTTGCAGCTCTTCATCGGGTACGATTGTGATTTCAATACCTTTGCGGTTTTCTGTTTTGTTTGACATTTAAAAAGTACTTTCTAAGTTTGGCTTTCGCACTTTTACGCAGCGAGTTCGATTAGGCGTGTTACATAGTCAATATGTTTTCTTACACCCGACGGGATGCCGGGTGTTGATAAATTGCTTTTCATCATGGTTTTCAGGGTTTCTGAGTGTAAACAGGCCGACATGTCTGCAAACGACGGATGGCGTTTCCCTGTCCAGTTCCGGAGTGATTTCGCCGGTTTCATATACGGTATCTTTGCGAGTCGTCCTCAGACAATCAAACCCGGTTCAACCAATCCTGTTTGAGCATGTCGCATGGGATGCCGGTACGGTCAGTAGTTGAGCGGGGCGAATTTGACTATGTCCCCGGCGCGAGACCTCGTCAGAATATGTTCTTACAAAATGCACAGTTGAAAATCAATTTGTTTTAAGAAAAAACCCGCTCAGTAAATTAGCGCTCCTTACTGAGCGGGTCCCGTTGCCCCGAGAATATGCGAAAGAAACGGAGCAACTAACCGTTATGGGTGAAATTGCAAAGCAGATTGGCAGCCTGGTAAACGTTCTGTGCTAAACTGGACCTGGATCGACTGTTGCCAGCTTTGAATTAAGAACACTTCTAACCGGGCACTACCGTCAAGGGACAGCAGTGGGTGTTGTGGTCCTGCTTTACATTGGACAATTACATATTCGACTCATCAAATTTAAACCGGTCGGAACTGTCTTAGTCTTATGTTGCTGACTTGTACTGTTTTTTGAGGTCGTGTCTCCTGCGGCTTTGCATAGCCAAATCCTCCGATTGCTGCTTGATCAACAAACAAAGACAGAAGATTGCGGCACTGAAGACCAATTGAATTGCTAAAACCGGACCGCTGAAGAAAAGCAC
>NZ_CAXAVM010000260.1:0-8469 GCF_963972345.1 uncultured Gimesia sp.
CCGGAAGCCCGCGCCGCTTTTCGCGAGGCCAGCCAGCCCGTCCGTGAACAGTTCATCGAGATGACCGGAGAAGATGGTCGCCAGCTGCTGGAAGAAATCAAAGCAACAATCAAAGAGTATGAACGGCAGCAGTCACAGAAACCTTGAACTGCCCTACTTTGATTATTCTGACTGCCATCCTGCTTTTTCTTTAAGAGATCACTGAACCTTGCTGTTCAGAATGCGTCTATGCAGGAACCATTGTCTGTCGTTCGTCCAGCGGCGTGCAGGTCACCGTGTCTGGTTTGATGCTGTACGTGCCGTGTCGGGGTTCTAACCGGATGATGACAATGCCAGGATAGCTCAACTGGTAGAGCACCAGACTGTTAATCTGGCTGTTACAGGTTCGATTCCTGTTCCAAGGAAGAGTTGGCCGGAGATCGGCTCTCTCTTGAACGCTGAAAGCGTTAACCCAATGAAACCGGACGAAGACAGAGGTCCGTTGGATCGGCCTGAAGTGAGGGACTCCGCGTGAATTGCCTGCAGTTCGCCTGGGGAAAGTTGTTTCAGGCAGCACCAGGCACCGCCTTGCAGTACGTGGATACCGCTGGCGTTTTTTCACCGTGGAAACGTTGAGCAACAAAGTCGATTCCACTGGGATTCCTCCAGGTCCCCAGTCGGAATCGGGCTGAGTGAATCAATGTGGAAGCGGCGGAAGAAGCCGGCTTAAGCGTACTCCGCGAAGTGCCGGTGTGATCGGCGAACACTCTGTCTTCGAAAGGTGTCTGTTTGAATCAGTGCGCGACACTGACGTCGCGTTTTTATTTATTGTCTCTGCGCAATTGTTTAAGCAGAGTTTTCGGTCCAGGGAAATTCCCTGAGGAGGTCGTCATGTTCGGTATCAAACGCTATGAAATTCACAGTTACGAAATGGGACTGTTCTTTAAGAATGGTGAATTTCAGGGACTCCTCAACGCGGGTACGCACTGGTTTTTCAATCCCTTCGATGACGTTCAGGTCGACATCGTATCCATGCGGGCTCCGTTGTTGATTCACGAGAAGCTGGACCTGATTTTCAAATCGGCGTCGCTGCAAGAACATGCGCTGGTACTGGACCTGCAGGACCACGAACGGGGACTGGTGTGGATCGACAACCGATTCAACCATATTCTGCCACCTGGTCAGTATGTTTTCTGGACAGACCTGAAAGACGTACGGGTTGAGATTGTCGATGCGCGGAAAGTATGCTTTGAGCACATCGATCTGAAAATCATCGCGCGTTCTGTCGCTGCTCAGCGTCTGCTGGATGTGTGCACGGTTGAACGTGACCATGTGGGTGTGCTGTTCATTGACGGTCGCTTTGTGGAAACGCTGGGACCAGGTCTGTATGCCTTCTGGCTGGGTCAGTCCCAGGCGCTGATCGCAGAATACGACCTGCGTGAAACCATGGTCGATATCAGTGGTCAGGACATCATGACTGCAGACAAAGTTACATTGCGGATTAACGCCGTGGTGACTTACAAGGTAGTCGATGCCCGCAAAGCGGCTTCACAGACAGACGATGTGCGGCAGGCACTGTACCGCGAAACGCAGCTGGTTCTGCGTGCCGTGTTAGGTGCCCGGGAACTGGATGTCTTCCTGACTGAGAAGGATGTGCTGGCACAGGACATCGAAGAAAATCTTCGACGTCGTGCCGGTGAACTGGGTCTGGAAATCGCATCGGTGGGGATTCGTGATGTCATCCTGCCTGGCGAAATGAAAGATCTGATGAACAAGGTCACCGAAGCGAAAAAAGCAGCGGAGGCCAATCTGATTGCCCGTCGCGAAGAAACTGCGGCGATCCGCAGTCAGGTGAATACCGCCAAACTGCTGCAGGACAACCCGGTTCTGATGCGTCTGCGTGAACTGGAAGTCCTGGAAAAAGTCGCTGCGGAGAACAAACTCAACATCATCCTGGGTGAGAAGGGTTTGACAGACCGTGTGGTAAACCTGCTTTAACCCGGGTTTACCTCTAAATAGAAAGCTCCGGAGCTGAGAAATCGACTCCGGGGCTTTTTTTGAATTCACTCATTTCATCTCACTTCGGCGATAAAACGCATCTCCAATCCTGTCCGCATTTTCCCTTTTTCACATCAGAAATCTCCTCTGTACACATTAACTTCATTTATTTAGTATTATATAATAAACATCCTTCATATTTATATTGAGCCTCGCTCATCAATCCTTCCTGACTTCCCACCTGAGGAGAGAACACAATGAGAATGCAAAACAAATCCAGCCGGGGATTTACGCTGATTGAGCTACTGGTCGTGATCGCCATTATCGCAATTCTGATTGCCTTGCTGCTGCCCGCAGTTCAACAGGCGCGTGAAGCGGCCCGTCGGTCTGACTGCCGCAATAAAATGAAACAGCTGGGACTGGCATTACACAATTACCTGGAAACACACACTGTACTGCCCCCCAGCGCCGTTGCCAAAGGTCTCTGTTCCAGTGGAGTTGCCGCCAGCAACACCTTGAATGGTAACGGGCTGGTTCTACTGCTCCCCTATTTGGATCAAAGTGCCCTGTATAATCAGCTCAATTTCAGCCTCGCGTTTGATGATTACAGTCCGGGAAGTGCGCCACTCCCCGGTAGTGGCTCTACCCACAACGCGGACCTCGTGAACCGGAGAATGGTGATATTTAATTGTCCTTCCGATCCTGGTCCCCAGGGTATTCCCGTCAGCAGCAGTTACATGCTCCCCGGCGGTTCGAACGAACATCGCACCAATTATGATTTCATCGTCTATCGGCTTTCTTACAATGAATGTAATCTCTGGTCGACACGAGACCCCGATGAAAAAACCATGTTTGAAGATGGCAGTAAATGCCGTCCCCGTGATGTCACCGATGGCATGTCGAATACAGCCATGATGGCCGAGACCCGTCAGGCCTGTTGTGGAAATGGCGCCAACGCGAACTGGGGTGGCAGAGGTTATACGCAAATCGGTTTGACCTTAGGCTTTGGCACACCAAACCTGACAGTACGAAAAAGTGGCAGTTATCCAGGTGGATCCAGAGATTTTGCTCCATGGCTGGGAGACTGGAACTCAACAGGCAGTTCGCATGTCGGCGGACTCCACGTTTTATTAGGAGATGGCTCAGTACGATTTATGGGCGACAATACCGATCGCGGCATCCGAATAAATCTGGACCTCATCACGGACGGAAATGTAATCGGTGAATGGTAACCTGAATTCCATTCTACCTGTCAGTGCAAGTATCACTCATCAATTGAATTTATTTTCCTGAAAGCTTCAATATGATACGTCTCCTTCGTATATCCCTGTTTTGTTTAATGGCTCCCATGTTATTCAATGTGACCGGCTGTGGGTCTCCCACTGAAAAACCGGAATTTGTATCCAAGCTGGTTCCGGTGACCGGCAAAGTGACTTTAGACGGGGAACCATTGTCTGGTGTATTGATTAATTACATTCCCGCTCAAGATCAAGCGGGGGGAGAAATTGCCTATGGATTTACCGATGAAGCAGGCAATTATGACCTGCAGGTTCAAATGGTAGGGCAAGCACCCGAAGATTCCCAGGGAGCTCTGCCCGGCAACTACCGAGTCTATATAACAAAGTTAGTGTTACCGGATGGATCAGCAGTGCCGGAAATTCTTTCCGATGCTGAAGCCGAAGAACAAGGGGCAAAACAGTTACTGCCCGACCAATACTCCAGCCCCACGGCAACCAAGCTGACCGCGGTCGTCAATACAGAGGCTACCACTAACGATTTCACATTGAAGAAATAAGAGTGTGAATGAGAGAGAAAGAGAAATACTGAATTCAGCAATCCCTCTACCCTACGACAGGTAGAGGGATTTTTTCATAAAGTGCTGGAATGTACTGAACCTTTCCGGTAAAAAGGTCTTCACGACAGTATATAAAAAGTGGCTCGCTCACATCATATTGCTTGAGGTTGACTTAATGACGATATCGGTACAGTGTGAGGAATGTTTTCAAAGCTACAAAGTCAAAGACGAACGGGCCGGACAGACCCTGAAGTGTAAGTCCTGTGGCAGCAAAATTCGTGTTCCCGCTGTGGAAGAGGAATTTGAAGATCTTTCCGCCGACTATGGAGAGCCGATTGCACAGCCTCGGAAGAAAAAAGCGGTCAAAGCCAAAAAGAAAAAGTCATCGCCCAGAAAATCGCTCAATATCTCGGCAGGAGGCATCGTCAAAAAAACGTTCGGTGTGCTGTCGATGGCTTTGGGTGTAGCGATGTTGGGTGGAGCAATCTATATGTTTTTCGCCGGAGATGAACCCAACGGCAAGAGATCCCGACCTGTCGCTGGCCTGGTGATGGCGGGTGTTTTTATGAGCGTCGGTAAAAAATGGATGTTCGATGAATAAGCCGGACAGTCAACGATCCCTGGCATCCACTCCAAATTCTTCTACGCGGCTGTTCACGAAGGCAGCCAGGTTCTCGGCATCATCGGTGCCGACACGGAGTGTGCCGGTCTTCATCTGAAAGGTTACACAATCGCGGCCCCAGAGATTCCAGACCCAGCCGCCGCGCGGGCTCAGATGGATTCCCCAGCCTTCGAAGATTGTGGTCCGATCCACGTCGGCACGAAGTACATCCTCATACAACACGCTGCGTTGAAACAGGGGGAGTGGACCAAAGCAGATCCGCAGGCGATCGATTTCATCAGCTACCGTCAGATGGTGAAAACCCGCCGCCAGGATTAACAACACCAGCCCCGCCAGCGCGAAGATCAGGCTCAGAAAAGATTGAGGGGGCACTGTTCGTACAAACCAGGCAATCACAAAAAACGCAACCGCCAGTCCGTACAGAACCAGACAGAGCGGTCCCCGTTGCCGATGATAATACAGTGAGAGGCAGGTCATGCTTCGTTCTCAATCTCGTGAAATAACTGAACCGCCTCATTATATTCATTTCCACTGAATTTCGATATACCCCACAACATGACCGGAATCACCAGCGTCAAAAAGGGGATCGCCCAATGACCGCGCACAGTGCCTCCCGCAGCCTCGGCAGTGGAGATTGACCAGAGATAAATGACGATACCAATCGCGATTCCTGCCAGTGTAGCAATCCAGGCAAACCGGATCGCTCGCTTTTCTGTCTTTTTACTGCTGAAACAGAAAACAGTCACCTTTCAAGCATGGTCAAGTCAACTAAACTCTTTACTGTTTTTATTTTAGCCGAATTTTATGAAACAGATTTCGAAAAGCCGAACCTGAATTTTCACTGATTGTCCAAAATAAAAAAACACAGAGTTATACTTTTCCCTCTCTCTTCCAATTAGGAACATTCCCATGTCTGATGCTAATCAACCCGTTCTGTTCTACAGCGTCAGTGAAGCATATGGGGAATTCTCGAACTTTGCTGAATATCCGATCCAGGTAGATGGCAAACGGTGGCCGACCTCGGAGCATTATTTTCAGGCACTGAAATTCACCGAGGCGCAGCATCGGGAAGCAATTCGTAAAGAGCCATCTCCCATGCAGGCCGCGCGGATGGGTCGTGATCGTAAACGGCCGCTTCGAAAAGACTGGGAGTCAGTAAAAGTCGCCGTCATGCGGACCGCCGTGCTCAGTAAATTTGCACAATATGAGGAACTGCGCATGCTCCTGCTTTCAACAGGTGAGCGAAAAATTGTAGAACATACGACAAACGACAGTTACTGGGGTGATGGTGGAGACAGCAGTGGCAAGAACATGCTGGGACGAATCCTGATGGAAATCCGATCACAACTTCGCGAGCAAGCTAACAATAACACGTAAACGTCAGGGAAATTCAATATATTCCACGGGTACGCGGTCAGTCAGCCAGACCTGGTTTGGTGTCACAAAGAATTCGCAGCCTGCCTGATGCATTTCCCGCGCCCGGATTTTCATTAACACCGGTTTGCCGCGCCGGCGTCCAACAGCGAGGCTGGTCTCTTCATCCACGTGCAGATGCACGTGATGGCGATTCATTTTTTTGAGCCCTTCCCGGGAAATGGGTTCGATGAATTTCTCGGGCGTTCCATGAAACAGGATTTCGGGGGGAACCGCTGTGGTATATCCCAGGTCGACGGAAATCGAATGTCCCTGGTTGGCACGAATGCGAGTGCCGTCGACGTTGAAAGAAAACCGCTGTTTGTCATTGGAAAACACGACCGTTTCAAGTGTCGCGCGAGACATGCATTTGCCCTGCTGTGACATCGCTGCCAGTAATACTTCGACATCGACCCAGCCGGACTCGTCCAGCGTGATCCCGACGGTCTCCGGCTGGTGCCTGAGAATCAGACTCAGGAATTTGCTTTTCTTTTTTAATTCTTGTTCGTTCATTTTATCTTTTACTTTTGTTGTTTGGATTTCAAATCCGTTGTTTCTAATTTGATTCATTCAATAATTTTTACGCCGGCCTGCTGCATTTCCTGGCAGGCGCGTCCCACATCACCCGGACTGAGATCAACGCCTCGACATCCAGTCTGAATCAGGCGGGTCTGAAAACCCAGTTTGACAGCATCCAGCGCCGTCCATTTCACACAGAAATCGGTCGCCAGACCCAGAACTGTCACTGACTTCACCTGCTGTTCCTGCAGATACTCTCCCAGGCCAGTCGACTTCTGATGGCCGTTATCATAGAAGCCACTGTAACTGTCGATCAGCCGATCTGTTCCCTTGGGAAAGACCTTGTCGATGGACGTCTGATTCAAATCTGCATGAAATTCCGCGCCCCGCGTGCCCTGCACACAATGATCGGGCCAGAGAATCTGTTCCAGGCCCCCCAGCTCAATCTGCTCGCCAATCTCTCGATCGGGATGCTGACTGGCGAAACTCAGATGATCGGGCGGGTGCCAGTCCTGCGTGGCGACGACCAGATCGAAATCTGCCATCAGCTGATTGGCGATCGACACCACCTGATCTCCTTCGGGAACCGCCAGCGAACCGCCGGGCATAAAATCATATTGCAGGTCAACCAGAATTAATGCATGCATTGTGTTTGCTTTCCTAGATCTCGAAGTGAAAGCCCTGTTTTGTCAGGCGTTTGTATTTGCGATGATCGAATTTGTAGAGTCGGGCGGCTCGATGTGCCACATCCGTCTCCACTTCATCGAGTTCGATCAGAATTCCCATACTGAGAATTTTTTTCCGGAAATTGCGTTTGTCGAGCGGCCGATCCAGAATGACTTCATACAGATGCTGGATCTGACGCAGTGTGAACTTAGGGGGCAACAGTTCAAAACCGATCGGCTGATAACGGACTTTGCCCCGCAGGCGTTCGTGCGCCATTTCTAAAATCTTCGGGTGATCAAAAGCCAGTCCCGGCACATCGTCCACGGCAAACCAGGCGGCATTCCGGGCGTCTGTCGCTGCCTGGACGCGGTGATCGGAGAGATTGACCAGCGCATAATAGGCAACCGTCACGACCCGTTCGCGGGGATCACGGTCCACATCTCCGATTGTATAAAGCTGCTCCAGAAAGACGTTTTCGATGCCCGTCTCTTCCTGCAGTTCCCGTCGGGCGGCTTCCTCCAGCGATTCTTCCAGTCGGACAAAGCCTCCCGGCAGCGCCCAGTCTCCTTGAAAGGGCTCCAGATCCCGTTGAATCAGCAGCACCTGCAGGTCTTGCTCGTCGAGACCAAACACAACACAGTCAACGGTTAAAGCGGCTCGTGGATATTCATAACTAAATTTCATGGCTCACCTTCAGTTAGCACCTTCCTGATCAACAAATGCGCGCAGTTCTTCCAGTTCCTGCTCAAAGCTGCCTGAAAGAATCGGGAAACGGCACCAGGTTTTAGGATCCAGATTCTCATCGTCCAGATGAAATGAAGGCGCATATCGCTCACGCTTCCATTGATTCCGCGACCAGAGTTGAAAGAAGCGAATCACCCAGCCAGACAGTGGCGCAGACTGATAGTCGGGAAACTGAGCTTGAGCCAGCCGATATACATCCAGGGGTCCATGCTTATCTCGGATCGCGGCCCGTTCGATCCAGTCCAGCAGATCGTAAGGCATCAAATCGGTTTCATCGGTCTGGTGGGATGCCTGAGGTCTCAGTTCAGCGGTAGGCTCCTGCTGATTGATCAGCTTCAACATCGGCAGATTCCCTGTTCCTGACGGCCCTGATTTTTCCAGCCACTGCAGCCACTGCCGCAAAAAAGCTTTATCAATTCCAGAGATCGGAGAAAGTCCGCCACAGGTATCGCCGTCCATCGTGGTGTAGCCGACCGCGGCTTCAGAGCGGTTACTGGTCGCCAGCAGAAGTGCATTCCGCAGGTTGGCGATCATCCAGACTCCCGGTGCACGCACGCGGGCCTGAATGTTCTGCAGCGCAATATCATCCGTATTCCAGTTCAATTCACGTCCCAGGGCAGTTGAGAGAAGTTCGACATAATCCTCTACGATCGCATCCACGTCCAGTTTGAGATAATCTGCCCCAATTGCTGCTGCGAGGTGTGCGGCCGCCTGTTCTGTGGTTTCGGAACTG
>NZ_CAXAVM010000261.1:0-8430 GCF_963972345.1 uncultured Gimesia sp.
CTCTTTAAGTTGCCTCAGCAGAAGAAAATCAAGATTGAAAATTCGGATCGAATTTCGTTGGCACTGGTCGCTGATCAGACAGAGTGCCGCTCTCATCTGACTTTTCGCGAACATGATTTTCAATGTCAGATCGAGTTCAGCCAGACACCCGTCCGGTTTGAGTTTGACAGCTCCCGCCCCGAAGCTCAGTCGATCACCAGACTGTTACAGCAATCCCTGTCCGAGATCGATACTCTTGCAGTGAACGTGCATGGTTCCGGCTCGTATGACAGGCCCGAGTGGCGGATTGAATCGGCGTTGGGACAACAGGTGGCCCGTGGATTGACAACAGCCTTCCAGGCAGAGCTGGCCCGGGGAAAACAGAAGCTGGCAGCAGAAATTGAACAACTGGCCCATCAGGAACGAGAAAAACTGATTCAGAAACTGAATCAGGAATATTCCGCCATTCTGGCTGATCTGGAAGTGGAAGAGTCCAAAGTGCAGTCAGTGATACAAAAAGTATCAGGCCGCCCTCTGGGACTCCGCGGCTTACTCCGTTAAACGCCTATCATTGCCTGCCGGAAATCAAGATCCTGAAGCGGACAATTTGTCCCAGCCGCCGCTCCCGCTGATAATTCCCCTTGATTTCTGATTAATTCTGATATGATTACTGACAGGGAACGGAGTACGTTGCAGAATTCGATCATTCTTCTTTTTTCGCCTTTCCTGGCTGCACATCTCCTGTCCACTACCTGAACGTCACCTCTTTTTCAGTCTAAAGAATCTAATGAAATCAACTGGGAAGAGGAATGCGGACATTCCATGCCGAGTTCTTCGATAAACACTTGACTTCAGCAAATTTCAATACAAAACTCAGTAATTGGATCTACATTCAAACACACGTTGGGTTTGATCAGAGCTGGAACGGCACAATGTCCGGCAGGTTTCGAGTGCTCACCTGGCATTGATCATCAGTTAATGCAGGATGGATGGACCAGTCGTTCGAGGAATCAGTTGCGTGTCTTTGAGATGTCGTTAGATATTGTTTCAACCGGGAGTCGTTTATGACTATCGTGGCAGTGAATGCTCATGCACCTATCTCTTCAGGAGAAATTCCCACGTCAGACCCCCGTCGTGCAACTGATGTCGAACAAAAGCAGCAACAGATGATTGCACTCATGGAAGAACTGGAACTGGATGCCATACTGCTGCAGTCTCCCGAGAATATCGCCTGGTTCACAACAGGAGCAGATTTAACCCGTGCCGGTTCCAGTGAAAACTGTGCCGCCGTTTTTATTACCCAGGATGCACGACTGATTGCCTGCAGTAATGTGGATGCCAATCAGATCTTCGACCGTGCCATACCAGGCTTGGGATTCCAGATCAAAACCCGTCCCTGGTATGAGCCTTTATCTCAACTGATTCGGGATCTCTGTAAAGGTCGCAAAGTTGCCAGCGACACGGGGGTTGAGTCAACGTTGAACCTGTCTGAACGATTCAAGTCGTTACGGATCCCTTTCAGTGAACTGGAAGGCGAACGGATGCGGGAACTGGGGAAACTGGTTTCTCACGCAGTCGAAGCGACCGCACGTCGCGTGGAGCGAGGGCAGACTGAGCAGGAAATTGCCGGCTGTCTCTCACATCGTCTGTTAAAACATGGAGTCACGCCTAAACGTCTGCAGGTGATGGCAGACGGCCAGAGTATCCGCTACCGCCGCTGGGGCTATGGTGAAGATCGCCTGGAACGTTATTGTGTCATCTCCGCCGTGGGCTCTCAGAACGGATTACATGCAGCTGCCACCAGAACTGTTTCACTGGGCAAGCCTCCGTCCAGCTTCATTAAGTCGCATCACCTGGCCTTGCTGATGCAGGCCACCGGGATGTATTTTTCCAAACCGGACTGGGCATTCATTGATACCTGGAACCGTGTGAAACGCATCTATGAAAAATACGAATGCCCCGATGAATGGCAGCATGCAGACCAGGCTGACATTATCGGATATTTACCTGCAGAGACTTCGATTCTCCTGAACAGTGAGTTCAAACTGCAGCCGGGAATGGCTGCGTTCTGGCATCCCTCCGTAGGTCCCGCCATGACCGGGGATACGATCTTGATCGAAGCAGATCAAACCATCATGATTACCCCGATGGAACAATGGCCGACTGCTAAAATTATGGTCAAAGAGCATCAGCTCACCTTGCCTGACATTTTGATTCTGCCTGATGAAGCTTGAATTATCAGAGGCAGACTGTATTCAGTTTTACTCTAGCGTCTTCAAGGCCAATCGGGCCGAGCCTAATATATTGAGAGACGCTATGGTTAAATATGATCCCCCCTGGAATCTGTCAGCGAATGAGAAAACCCTGATGAATCTCCGCTTCCCTTGAAATGACACTTGTCAAACAGTGGGATACGAATCAAAATTAACTGAACGACTGGCCTGTCTCTGTTCGTTCTTTTCAGAAATGCTTCAGGCCTGAATGAGATTCCGTTTCTTTTTTCTGTTGTCTGACTAATGGATATGGCGAATTCCTCAGGAAATTCAGAGGCATCTTCAGAGGGGCCTCTGATGGAAGTCTTTCCGGAACCACTGGAAGTTTCAGAGGATGTTTCGCGCGTGCGCCGCCGGAGAACAACGCGTTTATTCAAAGTCGCCTGGCTGGGAATTTCAGTACGGCTGTTTGTGATTGTGATGGAACTGGTGGGGCTCTGGTTCCTGGGGCATTCGGTTCTGCTGGTAGACGCGCTGGCAAGTAGTGCCGACGTATTGACATCGCTGGCGATTCTGTTTGCCATCCGACTGGCCGAGCAGCCTCCGGATGATGATCATCCCTTCGGACATGGTCGCTATGAACCACTGGCCGGTTTTCAATTAGGGATTCTGATTCTGATTGTGGGGGCAGCGACGTTCGGCTACCAGCTGTTTGCTGCCATCAGTCATCCCCAGTCTCAAATCATTGGCTGGGTCAGCTGGACGATTCCTCTGTTTGCGGCAGTACTGCTGGAAGGGACCTGTCGGGTTGTGTTCAGGATGGCACAACAGGAGAAGAGCACAGCAATGATTGCGGAAGCCTATCATTACCGTGTTGATGCGATCACCAGCTTTGTGGCTGCACTGGGGCTGCTGATTGCCAGCCAGATTCCCGGTTATGGCCATCTGATCGATCATATCACAGCGATGATTCTATCCGTGATCATGGTTTACCTGGGCTGGGTGGCTGCCCGGGAAAACCTGCATGAATTGACTGACAAAGTGCCACACCAGAAGTACTTCGATCAGGTCAAAGCGTCAGCGATGAAGGTGGAAGGAGTGCTGGACGTAGAAAAAGTACGGATCCAGACAGCAGGGCCTGACGCACACGTTAACATTGATATCGAAGTGAATCCCAACGAAACCGTCGATCAGGCGCATTTAACGGCCCAGCAGGTACGCTATCAGATTCAGCTTGACTGGCCGACCGTTCGTGAGGTCGTGGTCCACGTCGAACCTTATTACGAGGCAGACCACTGATTCGCCTGCAGAAAAAAGCAGGTTTAGACCGTGTCCAGTTTTACGATAACGTCTCCCGGGCTATTGGGCCGATTATCATAGATTGAGAGACGCTATGGTTGGTTGTACTGCGTTCTAGAAGCGGATGATCACATCGCCGCCCAGCAGGACCTGGTAGTCAGACTGGAAGTTGCGATAGGGTCCCTGAATGTTCAACAGGTTGGATCGGGTATCCGACCAGTCGAAACGCAGCTCCGGACGCACAGTCACACAGGGATGCGGCCGCCAGTTGGCTCCCACGGTGAGTTCATAATAATTTCCCCCCTCGGCAACAAACTCGGGAACCTGTAGAACACGTGAGAAATTCTGATCCCGGAAGTATTCAAATCGGGCTCCCCAGGCAAAGGTCTCGGTGACATCGTAGTAAAGGTATTGATTGAACGAGTACCACTTGGCCGGCACGATCTGGAACTGATTGTTGATCGTACCGTTATCCTGCACTCCAAAATCGCTCTGGAATACATAGGTCAGGCAGTCGGTAAAGTTATGCGAGAGTACAAAACTGACCAGCGTTCGGTTGGCGGTATTACTCGCTCCGTTGTCCTGATCTCCAGATGTCAGTGTCAGGTTGATACTGGTGTCTTTACTGGAACTCGTCCAGCCAATTCCTGCCAGCAGCTCGGCATCATCATTCGGGTCTTCCCAGGCATCCCAGCCCCGGGCCACACCGGCGAGTAACTGCAGCTGTTCTGTGACCTGGAAGGTGGTCAGAATACCTGTGTGTGTAAACGGCTCACCATACTGCATCGTATAGGAGTGGGAATAGAAGAAGTTATCGGGTGCAGTCACTTTTTCATATCCAATCGGCGTATAGAAGTGTCCTGCTTTGATGCTGACACCTTCCAGCCATGGTACATATAGTTCTGCATATAGCTGTGGCATTGCCAGGCCATACATGGCATACGTGCTGCCACCGCTGGTACGTGGTCCGTTACCGCTATTCCAGTGCGGTGACCCATCAGATTCGGTTTCCAGACCGAGTGCCGTTGTATAGAAATAGTCAGTACCGTAGAGCAGGTCTCCCCGAAAGCCCCAGTCCAGTTCATCACCACCAAAGTTCACCTGGCGTTCCATGTACAGGTACAGCTGATTCATCTGATATTCATTCGAGCGGTCGTTAAATGTGACTGGCAGGTTGAAATTATTGGACGGTTTCTGAAAGTTGCCGGTAAATCCCTGGTCGAGCCAACCCCCAACCTGCACACGGTTCGATTTCATTGAGGGGTAAATCGGCGAATGACTCATCAGGAACTGGTCCAGAAAATTACAGCACTGGCATTCCGGCAGGCACATTTCATTCACACAGTCTGCTGTTCCGGGATCAGTGATCGCGCAACTTGAAGGTTCCGATGTATTGAGCGAAACCGGCAGATAGGAGCCTTCGGCTTCACTATGAATGTCTACCAAGGAATCTGCTGTGTCGATCTGGTTCTGTTGACCAAATCCAGGTGCTGGCAGACTGATCGCCAAGGCAACAACAATCCATTGTGAGATATTTTTTATTCGCATCTTATTCCGACTCGTGCGAGAGACTGGCGATTTGGACAAATAACGTATTCTGATGTTTAGTTTGTTTGTCTTGGTAATTCAAAATTGTAAAAACCATCTTGGACAACAAATGATTTGAATTAACCTGGCTCATGAAATCTAATGAAACTGACTGATCCATCATCCGGGTCAGACTGCTTTGGTCTCCAGAAGAGAGCTTTCGTTCCTCTGTCTTTTTCGGTTTTTCGGCTGAGGAAGAAGAACCTAATTGTTTGTTAAGTGATGCCAATACAGTGATTTTGCGTTTTAAACGCTACTCTCCCCTGATATTTACCTATCTTACTAAAAAATAATCCAATGTAACAAAATTACACTTTCTATTACTGGATTTGAGCAGCTTTCCATCATCATTGGAATCAGCTTCCTGGTCTGAGTGCCATGGATCAGATCACTGAAGAGTTAAAAATCTCTGTCCATAATGATTCATAAGTTGAACATATACGTTGATTTGCTGCATCATTCCTTTCTAATCCTGTTACTGTACAGAATACGATTTTCTGCGCTGACCTTCCTGACAGTCCTCTAATCCCAACCAGATTATCTAAACATCGCAGATTGCTATTTTATTAATTGCAATTAGTAGGCTCATAGGCAAAGATATTCCATTAAGTGTATTAATTCCTGCGATCTTGAGCCAAACTCGCGTAATCAAAAAAAGAAATTCCTTTTAATGAGCGGGCTGTTGACTGTTAGGTTTAATGCGTGCAATCGTCAAAGTAAGTGTCTATTTCGACAGTAAAAATCCCTCACTGATCATTCCGGTTTTAGCTGACCAATACCAAAACTGATACGAGTAAAAATTCTATGAAGAGCCTGAAAAGATTGTTTGGCCGTATGTCTACTCGCAAAGTAACTCGCCGATTGCCATTTCGGATTTCTCGTCCGATTGGTTATGCAAGCCACGTGGAGCGGCTTGAAGATCGAACACTGCTTGCCAGCAATATCCTGGCTTCATTGGAAAGTTCGGTGAATCAGCCGAATGACACAACAGAATTGCTTCTGAATATTGGACCGGGCAGCTCACCGACTCTCGGTTTCTCTGTGCATGCGACGGCAGGATCCGCTTTCAATCCTGCTTCGATTCAGATTATCAATACCAGCACAAACGCCGTGATTCCGCTGAATCTGGCAGAAAATGACCATGCCGGCACACCGGATTCCCTGACGCTGGCCACACTGGCCCCCGGAGAATACTCTCTGCTGGTTCGCGGTCAGACCTCTGCCACCGGTGGGTTTGTTGTAGATGTCTTTTTGCCTGGTGACTCCGATGGTAGTGGGTCTGTAAATGATACCGAGTACAAGCACGCGCTGGCTGCCTCTTATCAGCACCTGTTTGGCTACAATCATTTCACCACTCAGTTCATGATCCAGCAGATGGGCCTCAATCCAAACACCAACTTCTATTCCCAGGAGCTGGATGGTGATATGGATGGAGATGTCGATAATAATGACCTGCAAATGCTGAACTCCAACCGCAATATCCCGCCCATCCAGCTGGAGCTGATTGGCGACCAGGATGCACCCGCTGTGGTTGCAGGCTTGCAGTTTGATTCCGGAGTTTCCAATTCAGATGGAATCACCAACGAATTAACCATCGTTGGTAACGTGTCCGACGAAAGTCTGATTACGCAATTCAAAGTCTCCCTCGATGGGGGCAGTTATACGAATATCTTCGGGCAACTTTCCAGCGGTGCCAGCGGAGGAACCTTCACGCTGACTCGCAGCTGGCTGGAAACGAACCTGAACGGTGGGGCCAGCCTGGAGGGGGGCACACATACGCTGCGTTTCATGACGGCTGACGAACACGGTAATGTCAGTCCGGCTGGTGCGTTTCATGTCAACTTTGAACTGGATACGATTGCACCAACGACAGCGTCTGCCATTTCTGATCAGATTCTGAATGAAGACTTCACGCCGTTAAACCTGGGGCCTCTCTCTACCTATTTTAATCAGAATGGGGGGACACCGCTCAACTTCCAGGTGGATTCGATCACCAACGCGATCGTCAATGTGGATTTCTCGACCGGCGACTTGATTATCAATTCCATCCTGGATCTGAATGGCTCAACGGATATTGTTGTTCAGGCCTTTGATGTGGCGGGCAACGCAGTATTGTCCAATACATTTACTGTAACTGTAAATGCATTAAACGATGCCCCGGTTGCCGTGGATGACGCCGTCTCTACCGATGAAGACACTGAGTTGATCAACGGTGATGTTCTGGCGGCAAATCCAACTAATCCTGATTCCGATGTTGAGAACAACACACTGACGGTCACAGCAGTAAATGGTAATGCCGTTGATGTCGGAAATGCCGTTGCCATCGGAGCGGGAGGGCTGCTGACGCTGAATTCAAGCGGTACTTTCACATTCAATCCCAACGGGCAATATGAAGAACTGGCCGTGGGGGAAACCGCCACAGAAACATTTACCTACACGATCGATGACGGCAATGGCGGCACAGATACCGCGACCGTGACGATCACGATTCAGGGCGTGAACGACACCCCTGTTGCTGAAGACGATGACTTTACGATTGATGAAGACGCCACACTGGATATGAATTTTCACAGTGTGTTCAGCAGTAACGGCAATGGTGTGGATTATGATCCCGATGCAAGCGACACCTTTGAGGTGACGTCGGTCAATGGTTCTGCTGCGAGTGTAGAGAATGAGATTCAATTAGCTTCCGGTGCACTGTTGACTGTATATAGAGGTGGATTTATTTCTTATCGGCCAGATGGCGCATTTGACTACCTGGCTGATGGAGAATCAGCGTCAGAGACCTTTACTTACACGATCACCGACGTCAATGGTGCCACGGATACGGCAACGGTCACGATTACCATTAATGGTGTGAATACTAATCCCGTACCAGTCGATGATGCCTTCAGCACAGACGAAGATACCCTGTTGGCTGGCGGTAACGTGCTGAATGCCAACCCGACAGATCCCGATTTCGATGCGGAGGGTCAGACCCTGACGGTAACGGAAGTGAATGGATCTACGGGTGATGTGGATTCCCAGATTACTCTGGCATCGGGTGCTCTGTTGACGCTGAATGCGGATGGTACATTCGATTACGATCCCAATGGTCAGTTTGAATATCTGGTGGATGGACAATCGACAACAGACAGCTTTACTTATAAGGTCGAAGATACTCAAGGTGGCACCGCTACTGCGACCGTGAATATCACGATCACGGGTGTGAATGACAATCCGGTTGCCGTCGATGATGCTTTCAGCACCGATGAAGATACTACGCTGACGGGCGGCAATGTTCTGGATGCGAATCCGACGACCGCTGACTCCGATGTGGAAGGTCAGGGCTTTACGGTGACTGGTGTGACCG
>NZ_CAXAVM010000262.1:0-8278 GCF_963972345.1 uncultured Gimesia sp.
CCCACCGGCGGACGCAGAAACAGCATCCACAACCAAACCCGTTCCAGAGACTCCTCCGGCAACCGAATCTCTGCCATTACCTGCGACGACCGAAACTCAACCGCCTCAGCCACAAACCGCAAAACCAGAACCAGCTCAGCCCGCTTCGACGGACAGTGAAACAGTCGCCATGAATGCCAGCAACGGCAAAGCCCCCGCACCAGCGCCACCCAAAATTGAAATGGCCGATGCTGTGGCAAAGGCACCGGCTGCCCAGATCGAATCGGAAGACGGTTTCTTTCTGGAACGGGTTGATAACAAACATGAACTGGCGGACAAAAACGACTGGGTGATCCTGTCCAAGGTCAGCCCGATTCAGGTCGGTTCGACGGTGGCTTCTCCCGAACCCTTCACTGCCCGAATCAATATCCCGGAAGCACTATGCAAAGTCGTACTTCTTCCCGGAACGGCTGTTACTTATACAGGCAAAAACAAAGCCGCCGACATGGGCTTCCAGATACAGGAAGGACGCATTCGAATTGAAGCGTCCCGAGGCCTGAACGACGCCAGAGACGCAGCGGGACCTGTGCTTTCGATCAAAATTAACGACGAACTCTGGCGCGTGGATCTGGTAACCAGAGACAGTGTGTGTGGCATTCAGATTGTTCCGGTACAACCGCATCATCCCGGGCAGACTCCCGACGGAGATAATTACACAGGAATGCTGTTTGTTCATTCGGGCATGATTCGATTCTCGGACGGCAAAGGAAAAGTCCAGACGATTGATGCGGGACACTGGATGTCCCTGACGGCCGGAGATCGAGCCAGGGGAGCGATCAATCCTTCAAACCAGCCGAAGCCACTGCGCGTGCCTCATTGGGTCGAACCCGACTACAAAGACAATTCCTATCTTTCACGACGTTTAATTGCTGCCTTTGCCAAAGAATTAAAAGACGGTCAACTTGTCTCACTCACCATGCCGGCCATTACCAAGGATTTGAAACCCAATGTCTCTGACCTGGCTACCAAGTCACTGGCACTCACGAACCGTTATCAGGAACTGGTGAAAGTCCTCAACCAGGTCGACCATCATGAATCTCGCATTGCCGCCATTGACGGACTTCGCAACTGGCTGCTCCGTGACCCGGAAAATGGAACACTGCTGGCAGAGTCTCTGCAAAATCAGTTCTCTCCACAGATGGCTGAAATCCTGGAACGACTGCTCTGGGGATTCCAGCCGGAAGATGCACAAGACCGGTTTATCTCAGGTCGACTGGTGGAATGGCTTGAGCATAGCAACGTTGCCGTGCGAGAGCTGGCGTTTAATTACATCAACAAATTAACAGGACGCACTGTCGATTATTCTGCCATCGCCACACCAACTCAAAGAAGGGCAACAGCACGCCGCTGGTACTCTCACATAGAAAAAAATGGTTCCTTACTGGATCCACAAGAGGCCACCCCGGCTTCTCCAGACAAACCAGTCCTCCCGTAACAGCATCGAGAACGCCGGTCAGTCGTCTACCAGTTTCTCCCTGTTGGAAATGATCTATCTCCATTTTCAACAGGGACTTGTGTTCTGAAATATTTTTCGGTTTTCAAACAGTTTTGAGCGAATTTCGAAAAAACTCCTCTTGCTGCATTTTTCACAGACTGCTATCTTTCTCACACTTCTCTCCCAGTCACTTCCTGATTGACTTTTCAATCCTTTAAAAATCACTTTCCCCAATCCAAACCATTTTTCCGACAGCATGAGATTCCGAACAGGACTCTGAAGCATGCTTACAAACGATGGAGATGTGCACGATGCACTTGACCCGGATCAACTTTTCGTTAATCGGCAAACTGACCATTCTTCTGTCACTCGGATGCTTCACGCTTTCCGGTTGTAATTCGATGCATGGCGTAGCCAGTAATGAAATGGGAAATGGATATTACCAGCGTGGTGAATATGCCAAAGCCCGTGAATCGTTCACACGTGCCATCGCAGACAACCCCGACAATCCTGACTACGTCCATAACCTGGCGGTCGCCATGGAGAAAGAAGGAAACCTGGCAGGAGCAGAACAGACTTATCAGAACGCGCTGCGACTTGACCCCTCCCACCAGCCCTCACACCATGGTCTGGCCGAGCTGATGATCAGCCAGGGACGTCAACAGGAAGCAGCTCAGCATATTACTGCCTGGCGGGATACACAACCTTACATTGCCGAATCACACCTGGAAATGGCCTGGCTGCTGGAACAGTCGGGAGATATCAATGGTGCAGAACAGTCACTCAAAGCGGCTGCCAACGTCGATCCGAATCACCCCAAAGTCTTAGCTCACCTGGGACAGGTCTATCAGCAGACAGGTCGCTCGGATGAAGCACTGGCCATGTATGAGCAATCACTCTATTCAGAATGGTATCAGCCGCAGGTGCAGTCACGGATTGCTTCCATCAAAAAGCCATACGATACCGCCAGCCCTCAGGATCGCATCGTCGCCAAAGGCTGGGAGCACGGCCCGATGGGGAACGGCAGCCTGTTGCGTTACCGGTCACGCACCGCCCAGGCAAGTCATACCCATCCCCTTCCGACCTATACTCAAGGTGGATCAACAAGTACCATTGCCATGATGAATGAAGGACAGATGAGCCAGGCAGGCGGATATTCCGAACAGGTAGTCACCTCGCAACCAATGCTGGTCGCCCCCGGCATGACAGGACAGCCGATACAGATGGGAACCCAGTACATGACGGCCTCGCCGGAACCAGTCAATGTTGATCCGGCTCACTTCCCGACAGAACCAGCCACGGCAGGCACTCCCATCGTTCAACCCTACTAAGAATGCATCACATTCAGCCATAGCACCTCTCAATCGATTTGACTCGGTTCAAATATCCCTGCAGACGCTCCAGTTAAACCAGGGCCCGCATGAAAACAGCCTGATGGCAAGCGGATAGAGATAGTCTGCTGTTGAAAAATCTCTGCTCCTCAAGGCCCCGGCTGCGTTGACCCACGATGGACTCATGATAGAATGAACGTCCCGCGGGATGTGGCTCAGCCTGGTAGAGCGCTGCGTTCGGGACGCAGAGGTCGCAAGTTCAAATCTTGTCATCCCGACTTTTAAGTTGTTTTATAGAAACAGCTTACAAGCGCTATTTCTGGCCCGTTATCCACCGGATCATCTTGGTCCCTTAAAGTGGTCCGTTATTCTGTAATTTTTCATGCAAAATTACAACTCTCTGAGCCGCTCCGAATCGCTTCCCTCGCCCCCTGAACGGCAAACGTGCCCCCTTCTCTTACATCCGGCCCCTAAATCCCTCTCAGGAAGCTGTGCAACGTCTGGCTGATCCACAGCAGCTGCGTAACAGTCAGGCGTTAAGAGAGCAGGTTGCGTCACAGATGACTATGGTTCAATCCAACCAGGATCAGTTACTGGTGGACCGTTTCCGACAGGTCCACCTCGCAGTGACCGGAAGTTAATCTGAAGGTTGCCGATCCTCCACAGAGTGGTTTACTCCTGCAATACAAACTCTGACCCACTCTTGAGATATAAACGCGCCCAATTTGGACTCATGGCGTGTGAAGGTTCGTTGTAATACGGGATATAGAATTGGCATCGGACGGTGCCAAAAGAATCTATGAAGAGGTATCTTCCTGTATTCGTCTCTTCGACCAGAATCCAATCGTCTACAGTTTGCGTTTGCCGCCCCTCAGTTGCCGAAACGAAGAGACCATTGCCCAAGTACTCTGTAGTCTTATCAGAGAAGTTAAAAAAGGCAATATTGCTACTCCCCCCTCGAATGTCCGACCAGTCCCAGGACGTAAAGCTCACGTTATTATTGAAAACCGAAATGGTCGACTCGTTCACGATGTTGATATCATGTTGTGCAAGCCAGGGCCCCTGTTGATACCACACAATCGAGCCATCTTGTGGCCGAAACTGAACAATCGCGCTCTTATCGCGAAGACTTAAAAACAAATCTCCCTTCCTCCAAAACTTGCCGTCACTCTTGACGGGCAACACATTATTCAGATGGTACGGATCCCGGTAGGGACCGTCTGGCATGATTGTCGCCGGCGTCGCCTCCAACAGCGTCTGAATCAAACCGTTGTTTGAAAACATGTCGCTCAGTGAGTAGAAATGGAGCCTCTTGCCCTCTGCATCAAGGCATAACACTGCGTCCTCACGGAATCGCAAGTCTTTGGCGAGTGAATGCCTCAAATCAACGGAGCAAGTCCAGATATTGCCGTCTTCGTCCAGTTCAATCGAATGATGAACAAGCTCCTCACTTTTCCAGAGCAGGTCTGATTTCTCGTCCAGCTTGTACATGTACCCCACTACTCCGCAGTGGAATATCAGGGACATGTCAGCTCCGATAATCGGCGAAAGAATTCGAATCGCGGCGAGATTGTTCGGTAACCGCTTATGTAAGGACACTGAGATTTCCTTTGCTTCGAAATCGGCCTTCACTTCTTGTTTTAACCTCTGTATATCTTCGAAGATCTTTCGTAGCGGAACGTGCCAGGTATGTGCTACTTCACCGGTCTTGATGTTCTGCAGATAAACGCTACCTTCATCGGCCCCCTCGTAGCGGTAGTACAGCAGGTAAAGGTGGTTGCTCAGGTCTTGGATATCAGAGAGTTCGCCCAGCCTGGCAAGATCAGGGTCTGTATTCATAACGAATTCCTGATGCTCCAGCCCGGTCGATTTTACAGAGAGCCAGAGTTTCACAGTTTCAGGGACGCTGGCGGCGGCCAGCAAGCCTTTATCTACGACGTTCCGGTCGTTTGGCTGTTTTTCGACAGCTCTTATACTCAGCCAGACAAGCCCCCAAAGACAAAAGAACAGAACCAGAAGGCGTCGAAGAACTCTGATTGCCTGGTCGCGATTAAACTTCATGATTGATGGCCACCTTTAGCAGCTTGTCATAGAGTTGTCTGGAGTCTGGAAGAACAGTGGATTCACCCTGTTCGGAGCGAGTGCGTCGCCATTCCTTGATTTCAATCGCTTCGAATCGTTTGGCATCAATATCGAGAAACGGGCACAGACTCAACAACGACCCGCATGGATTTGCTAAATATTTCTCATAGCAAAAGAAACAGAAGTCGGGTTCGCCCGCGTAGAGATCGAATGCGTCGCGGTAGAAAACGTGCCAGACGCGAAGCCAATACTCAAGGCTACTCGGGTCAGCGGCTGTAAGCGATTCGTCATCACATTCGCCGAGTAACATCGTTTTCGAATGGAGTCCGAACTCGTGGTGGACAAGGAGATCCATGTAGTCGAGGGCGAAATCGTCTTCCTTCTGTAATTTGGATAAAATGTTGTGCTGCTCAAGTAGTGATTTCGCTTGAGCATACGGTTCTCTAAACGGGATCACGGTCCTCGTGGTCAGCCCGTTCCCTGCATCAAGTCGATGCAGAGACCTGGCACGAAGAAGATGATTGTTGTTCTTCATCAGATAGGTCTTGCCACCTGCAACCATGCTCCGAAACTTCTGATATTCAGCGTGGATGTCTTCGGCAACGTTATGTTGAATCAAGCGTTCTACTTGAACAAAGTCGGCCCCGGCGAAGTGTAGCCAAAATGGCTCCTCTAACGCTTCATAGGTGCTGAGGCTATGAAGTATTCCGTCCTTGTGCGACCGCTCCTTCTCCTTATCTTTCTTGCGTGAGATCAGTTTGGGGCCAGTTCGAGGCATCAACACAAATGGCATGTTTCGATAGGAAAGGCTCACAAAATCTGGCAACTGACCCAGGTACTGCATCAACGAGGTAGAGCCGGACCGTGCCAGCCCGGCGATGTAGACGTGTTGCAAAGGCGGAACGAGTTCCTTCCTGTTCGTAATGCACTCGAACCACCATTGGAGTTTCATAATCCCTCTGTTGCCCAAGAAGAGGTAGTGAAGAAATTTGTCCAGGGCAGAGTATTCCCAGCTACCAGATGTTTTCGGAAGGAAGGGCAACAAGATGAGCGGAAGCAAAGTCCCGGCGATGAAAGGCCAGTGTAGCAAGTATTGAGGGAATGCTGATTCTCTCCATAGTTCAGGAGAAAAAAAAGATTTTTGGTTTTCCCCTCTGGCCGACTCCAAAGTAATGGCCAATAAAGCAATCGTCGCGCCGACAAGAAGAACGATCAATACAATTCTAAAAAGCACCTGCAAAAAAGAGATGACCACCGGTTTGTATGCCTGCTTAGCAAGTCTAAACCGCTGATCATCGTCAAACAGGGGATGACCGCTATGGTAGGCGAATTTCGCGATCGAAAGAATCCAACTGTCGACGGAATGACGGATCTTGAGCCCCTTAAGCACAATCAATAGAATAAGGGAGACCACAACGCCGGAAAGGAATTCATAAATCATGAATTCCTTTTCTCCGAGATCCGCTTCAGCAATCTTTTCAGCGGGAACCACAGGAATGTGAATAGTGTAATTGAAATGAGTGAGAAAACTCCGATGACCACCAGTAGCGCACCTGCGCCGAGACCAGGTCCGAGATATGCGAAGATCATTTTCAACTAGTCCTTTGTTTGGTTCCCGCGATGACAAAAAGTCAAAGTTGCGAAAAACGAACGCAATTCTTCGAGTTTAATTCAGACGCGAATCAAGCCTTTCACAACCACTGGCAATAGACGTCAACTGCCGCTCCGGTTCGCGCAATTGTTCGCTGTCATCAGTGGCTGAAACGTTCCAATTTTATAGTCTCAAATTGCTTGGCATTTGCAAGTTGTACACGGATGTCCTCAGGGTTATAGTAAAACCACCCCATGTCAGCGTCACCCTCCGACCATTCAACTTGAAAGTGTCCGGCTGAAATTCGTAACTGCCCATCATCATTTACCACTAAGAACTTGCGCTCACCATCAGGCTTATATTTTTCAAATAACAGACCGGTCCCTGTCATGACTGCCATTCCTTTTGTTTGGTACCGAAAACGGTATCTCACAGGCTTCGAGGTCGTAATCACGTCGGCGTTTCTTGTCACGGGACACTGAAATACAACGAGTGCGACCCCCTCATCATCCACGAAAGCGAGCATAGTGTCGGCATAGTGAATTGGTGCGGAGATTCTCGCAGGCGGGGCGGAGCGTTCCGCTGGCTCGCCATGTCCGCCCGCCAATACAATTGTTGACACGACGGCGGTAACCGTAGCCACCGTGATCCGTGTCTGGGGGCGTTTCAACATTCAATCCTTCCTTGCCAGCGAACTTGAATTAAGCTGAATTATTTCAGTATAACCCTTTAACGGTAGAGTTGGTGGAATTTTGTATGGCTGTGGAATAATTGTCAAGAGAAAATTGAGCAAGTGCGTTTAAAGAATGCCGGGGTAATGTTGGTTTTTGCGAAAGTCTACTAAATTACTCATAACTCATCGTGAACTGCCCAAGATGAATGCGTTATTGTCGTATTCGAAATCAAAATCGTTTTTTTCCGTCAGTGGTGACAAAATCGGAGCAGCTTTGAACGTCGCTACAGCACGGCCACGAGAGTGCCTCACTATTAAAAATGACTGCTGATTATATCGTGGAGTTCGCCTGGATCATGTCAAAGTATCAAGCATGCTCGAAATCAGACATCAAGACTCTGCTAAAAACTCCCACGATCAAAAAACATACCAAAGAGAACCGCCAGTAGTTGGATGAACTGATCGAGTAACTTAGTACAGAATAGTCAGCCTGAAAAAAACAATTATTTGCTTTCCTTCAGGACAGGGCTTACTTTCCAGGATTCACCAGCTAAGATCCTCCCTCAGTCATTTGGAGTCCTTACTAGTTGCACTGGATACTTCTTCGCGACTTCCGTCCATAATCAACCGGGATTTCATCGCAGTCATCTGTATTCCACTTCAGTACCGGATTCAGATCGTCTTGCCGTGTTACCTTAACCTTAACACCTGACCGTTTGAGGCGATCAAATAAGGCTGGTATCAGTCCGGTAAGAACGATGGTTTTCCCGCATGAGCACTTTCGGCGAGGCGATTACTGGGAAAGTCCACCCCGTTGCTTGTGCAGTTGAAGTCTTTGGCTGGAAACTTGAGAAGGCAGTTGGTCAACCGCACTTTTACGGATACGGTGATCATAACCTGCGGCAGATGCGGAACTGGTTCGGCCTGACAGGGCAAAAAGAAGTATTAAACTGGGTGATCCAGTCTTACTACGAGGAACTTAAGCCAGATGACAAGCCAACTCTGAGTATTTATTTACGCCCCGCTTCTCGCGTAGACCTGGGATTACAGTGCTTGATAGCAGAATCTATTTTCCCGAACTTTCTGTCCAATGACAGGTGGGAGCACGAATTTATTGATTACTTTAA
>NZ_CAXAVM010000263.1:0-8248 GCF_963972345.1 uncultured Gimesia sp.
CGGTCTCTCTTCAGAAATCAGTTACAATACTACCGGCCATGTCATAGAAACAAGACAGGAGAAATTTGATGAATCAGGAAGTAAAGTGGGGCTTATTTCTCATTCTGTATACGATGAATATGGAAGGGTCAGTATAAGTACAGATCTTCATCTTGAAGGATCTAGCGATCCTGTGTTAGGCACTCAAAATATCTATGATCAATTGGGACGTCTGGTCAAAACGATAAGGCTGGAAGGGGTGCAGATTGCCGTTGTTGGAAATGAAACGGAATTGATTGCCTCAGGCACCACGCTTTGGCAAGCTGAGAGCATCTATAATACTGATGGAAAACTTTCTAAAACAATCAGTGCCGACGGAACAACAACCGAAACCATCTACGACTCATTTGGACGTACAGTGGTTAAGCTTGGCCCATCGCTCTCATTATCTGAAGCTAATTTGTCAAATCACACATTAGCCACTACTCTCAATCCTCCAGTTTCAGTCCAGCTGAGAGCGGAAATAGCCTATGACGGTGAAGGAAACATAACAGAGCAGCAAAATAATATCTTACAATTCACTCTAGCAGACGGTTCTGTCGAAATAGATGACTCAAATGTCAATACAACGATATTTGAGTACGATGTGAGAAATAATTTGATCAAGACCACTTTTAACGACGGGTCTTTTATCTCTACAAGTTATGATAATAATGATCGGGTCATATCTGAAATAAATCAATCAGGACTGACTCGTACCTTTGAGTATGACGCACAAGGTGAACTGATCGTCGTCGAACTACCGGCTGTATTCAACCCCCAGACGGGTGCTTTTGAAAGTCCTAAATACAAGTATGTCTATGACGCCGAAGGACATCAAATAGCACTCATTGATCCTTTAGGTCATGAAACCCAATTTGAATATGATAATTATGGCAACCAAACGGAACGGGTCTTACCTCTTGGTTTCGGACCTGATGGAGCCTTCAATACAGCTGATGACTCATCACTTCCAGAAGGTTCTTTCAAAGAACGATATGAATACGATAATCTGGGGCGAACGAAACTTCATATTTCCTTTGAAGGAGTCATAACTCAATATATCTATGATGACTTGTCTGGCATGCTTGTCGAACAACGTTTTTTTGCCAATGAAACGGATTATGCGAATGGATCTGGAACCCCCAGTGAAATTTGGACTTCCAAATATGATGCGTTTGGTCGACAAATCGAAATTATTCAGGACTCCGATGGAGATCTGCAGACAGTGAATGACCAGCGAGTGACGACTAACGTCTTTGATAATCAAGGACGTCTTTCGCAAGTTTCTACCGATGAAGGGATTATTGTTTATGAATATGATATTCTTGGCCGAAAGACCTCCAGTTCCATCTATACAGCAGGCAGCGACCCTGAGATTGACACTCCTGAGAGAGTCACCACTTACACTTATGACTCTTTGAGCCGACTAAGTACTGTATCAGATGATCTTGACCCTTTATCCGGATCCGACCAACCGCTGACCACATCATATCAATATGATATTCTGGGGAACTTAAAACGAGTTGACTTACCTAATGACTTCATCGAAGAATACACTTATGATGATCTGAATCGCCTTGATAAATTAACACATTACGTTGCTGATTCTTCCCCCGACGATCTGACTGATAATCCCAAAGCGGCAGAATTTGATTATACGACTCGTCCCGACGGAAAACGCTCAGGTGTGACTGAAACTTTTTGGATGGACTCCGATGGCGATGGCAATACAGAAGAATACATAAATCAGATCAACTGGACCTATGATGATGCTGGGCGATTAATTGATGAAGTCTTCAATCATTATGATGATCTATTAGATCAATCTGGTCATTTCTCTTACGACCTGTCAGGGAATCGACTGGAACAACAAGTCGAAAAAAACATTGATGGAGACGGGATAGTTGATAAGGAAACAATATCCTATTCCTATGATGCAAACGATCGATTGACCTCGGAACTTGCCGAAATTGATTTGAACAATGACGGGAGTATCGATCAGACTAGTTCAACGACTTACAGTTATACCGGTACTCAACAAACTGGCAAAATCGTCAAGGAATCCGGTCTTACTAAAACGACTACTGCGTTCACCTATGATCTGCAGGGACGTATGGACACAGTAACGATTACTTCTCTTGACAGCTCAGGCCAAGCGACTCGGATTGAAAAAACTACTTATCAGTATGATGCTACAGGAATCCGAGTGTTCGCGCTACATGAAATCGATACTGATGGCGATACTAATGGCGATACTAATTTCGATGAAAGGACTCGGACAGAATATCTAAACGATCACTATAATTTTACCGGCTATGAGCAGGTAATTAAGGAGACTCAATATAACGCGGATAATGGTCAAAAAACAAAAGTCATCGAATATTCATTTGGGCACGATGAAATTGCTCAAACAGTAACTAAATACGATGAATTTGAGAATGTCTCAAGCGAAGAGACACACATTTTTGGCCATGATGGTCATGGCAGTGTTCGTGTGCTCTATGATCTCGCTGCCATGATTGAACAGCTATTTGCCTTTGATTCATATGGTAAATTACTATCAATCCATAATGGCATATCTCAGTTTACCAGCGCCAATGCCAGCGATGCCTTGACATCGCTTCTTTATAGTGGAGAACAGTTCGATTCTCGCATCGGCCAGCAGTATCTGCGAGCTCGTTACTATGATCCGTCTACAGGCCGGTTCAATCGTTTAGACCCCTTCTTTGGAGATACTGAAGATCCACAGAGTTTTCACAAGTATCTTTATACTCACGGAGATCCTATCAATCACATTGATCCTTCAGGGCTTGTGATCGGTGGCTTGATTGGATTGGTATCTTCTATTGGAAATACTCTTACTACTCAGGCACAAAATGCTGGTGCGGCATTCGCTGCTTTAGGTTCAGCTACCACTTTTGCAGAAGTCGCTTCTGCCGTTTCTACAATTGGAATTTTCTTAAACACGGTACATGACTCACTAAGTATTATTTTTACGATCTGGGATTTATTGCATTTTGATCCTGGTGATATTCTTGATATTAAAAAACAACTTGAATCGTTCACGAACACGAGTTTTACGCCTGGACTAGGAGCGCTTCAAGTTGACATGCCTAGTGTTTTAGATGTCAAGTTACCATTTAAATTCCGTGGGAAAATGGCAGCGATCTTTGGTAATAACCCCGTGGGAACAAAGGTAAGTGAAATGTTTGGTGAAATCGCTGCAGCCGGAATTGCTAAAGCACTAGGTATGGAGGTTAAAGATATTCCTGTTGGATATCACGGATTCGATTCAGTAATGTATGAACCCCTCTCTGACAGACTCATGATCTTGGAAGCAAAAGGCAATACTGCAAAATTGGCAAATACTCAGGGAGGACAAATGCGGGATAAGTGGATAACTAATCGCATTAAAAAAATGATTAAGAAAGATGATGGATCAGAAATTAGAGAATTAGAGGATCACTATAATAAAGTTCAATTAGGAACAAAGGGTATGTGGGCCATGGTTGTAAAAACTACGGCTGACATGAAAAATATAACCAGTTTAAAGATGAGCATGCATTTGCAGATTCGAACTTATAAAGGAATTAACTCTTCTTGGGGAAAACCGTTAGAATGATTGATAAAGCAATCGTTATGTAAAATGTTCGCTTAGCGTCATTTTATGCAAAGCCAGCTAATATTGCAGAAAGAATTAAATATGAATAAGTCAAAGGAACTTCGCTGGAAACGCTTAGGAATTACTGAAGAACATCATTCTAAAAATGTTGCTAGTATTAATCTCAATCTTGAAAACGAAGGAATTTATGGAGATAAACAAGAAGACCAAAGACCTGGTATACAATACTCTGACTCAGGTCGCCAAAATGATCTGTTTGCTAATCTGCGAATTCTCCAGTTGCACCATCTGCAATATGAGCATTCCTACAAAACGTCAAATGAAACGCGCTTGTTTATAAGCAACTTGGTCGTTGATTATTTCCTTGGTGATTGGCGTGAAAATGCTCGCTGCTTTTCAGGTTGGGAAGGAATGACGCGGGAAGAGTGTCGTAAAGAACTGGAGTGGCAGGACCCACTTCGTGAAGGGCTCGTAGCAATCACGGTCTCCCAAGATCAGGAGAACCTAAAAAAAGTCTGTACCTACCTCGACGAAGATCTTTTTTTTGATGAGGGATCCTGGGACAGGACAAAAGACGATAACACCTGTTTTATTGTGCTAGCGAAATACATCAGTGACAAGTCACTTGATCATTGTCAGGAACTTGTAGAGCGGTTAGAGAAATCCCGTCGAAAACGCCCCAAACTTTTCATTGCTGTTTTGAAAGCAATTGCCGAGCATGACAAAGCCAGGATACGGGCGACCATGTCGGACTACATGAAGCAGTACGTGAAAGTAGAATTGGACAAGGATGTGAGCATCATCGTCAGCATTGACGGATCGATTCTCTGGAATCTGGCTGTGATGCAATCTGGTGAGTTGGAACCACTGGATCAGGATCTGATGGATCTAATAATCACACAGGAATCTCTGGGGCTCAAGCCGTAATAGTTCTTAATACATGCTTTTTGAACAGGTAATTCATGAGTTATTCTCTCCAACTTTATCTCACTAATATTGCTTCGATTGAAGCGATCATTGATAGCAAAGATCAAACCAAACTGTCTGAGATACTAGAGTCTGATTTTTCAGAAGACAATTCTGACGGGCATGAAGAATTCAACTTGGCTGTCTCAGAGGAGATCAAGTCTGCTCTCGAAAGTCTTGTCATGGGCACACAGGATCGTGAGTTAGACCGGACTGACTATGGCTATGCCTTACAGCTAATCGTTGCATCAAATGGGGAGCGTCTTGAAACGGCGTTATTTAACGAAACTCGATATAGTTATCTTGAACAGGTTCAATATGTCCTGCCACTGGTAGAACGCCCCTTGCCATTTAAGATACCCACCTGGGAAGGATTCCCTTCGGTAGGATATATGACAAATCAGGAGTGCAAAGAGTTTGAGGGAGATCTCGACCACCCAGAACCCATTGTGAGAGCAGGTCGTGATGAGTTATTTGACTGGATAGAAGCAGCTGCAAGTGAACATGCTGATTTAATAGGTTTTTGGTATTGAGAATTTTGTTTTGGGGCTGATGACATGCACGAAAGCAAGTCACCGATATGAGCATTTCTGAGAAAATGATTTATGATCCAGAATTTGAATCTTGGATTGGTGAAGTTTCATTAACTGGGTTTGAAACCTGTGGTATTCTCTGAGATTGTGATGCGGATTATCTCTCTGAAGCATACGAAAAAAGTGAGCCAAATAATGGGCCAGTTTTGCTACAGCTTCAAATCGAATCAGCAGATGGAAAACCGCCTACGAAAGAACAAGAGGCTGCTTTTGAATATTTATGTGCGAATGAAAATCCAACTGCAAAAGCAGCATTAAGATATGCCCTTCAACAATGTAAATCAGCTTACTATTCGGAATCACTGCCTGAAACCAAGACATTACAAGGTGAAAAACGTGAGCTTCGCAAAGGGTTGGGGAACTCTGGGGAGCTCTCATTGGTGCATCGGCGATCAACCCACAGCTTCTGGCGATGACGGTAACTGCGGCTCTCGGATATAACGTGGGACAGGCAATTCAGGCCGTCTTTTTCACTGATCTTCGCTGGCAAACAAAGTTGTCCATCGTCTTGCTCGTACTCGTTCAAGCACGTCTCTCGAAGACGATCATCCAGCGTGGAATAAAGGCAAACACGGATCCCAATTTCACAACCAATCAGCAGGCTCGTCTCGGATATCACGCGGAAAGAGATGCCGGCATGAAACTTGCAGAAACGATGCGGAATAATGGCGACAGCCCGGAAGCAATCGGCCGAGCTGTGAGCGAACTGCGAAACCAGGCCAAGGTTGAGGCTCGATCTACTATGAAACCCGAACAGGTAGCCGAACTTGAAGCTCGGAACATGGTGGAATACGGTAACCCGGTGGGCCCAACGGCGGACCAAATGTATGTGAAGTATGGATCGTGGGAAGGAGTAATTGAGGCATCCTTCCGCACGAATGCCTACTACGACCTGATGTACCTGCCACCGGGCCAGCAAATCCTGTTTCCGGGCCTAGAAGAACCGGACGTGCTTAAGAACTGGGGGAATCAATGAAACCTGTAATTCAGGATTACTATCAATACGGCAACGTTTCTGAAGTGGGAGAACCCCTTAACTTCGAAAGGTCCAAGGCCTGCTCCCTTGGCACCAGATATTTATTGGGGTTTTATGTTTCTACGCCACAACTTACAGTAGTCTTGTATCGCCCAGAAGACGTTCTCTTGCTACAAGTCGAACAGCGTTCGGGTACCGTATCGGCGTTCGAGTTCGGCCGACTATGGATACATCGCTCTATACTGTCACCCGCAGAGCAGACCACAGACTGCTCTAAAATTTGCATAAACATTGAGGCAGGGGAGTGCGTCACAAGATTTCGCAGAAAATCATCCAGACGAGAGTTTTCGCTGAAAATGCGCGGCAAGCGAATTCTGTTGCTCCAGTATGAAATCAGAGAATCTGTTTTCGATCCAACAATGGACCTAATTGACGAGCATGGGGAAGACTTTTGGATGTGGTTGGACTACGTTATTCGAAACAAAGACGTTTCCAGCCAACTTTTCCTGTGAAGTCGGATAGAAAAAGGGGGCAGCGACGAATGGCACTGCCGCTGTTTTTTAATTTGTATTTACGCAACGGCTTCCGTGTGACGTCGTCACATATTTGATTTTCTGATTTATTGCCAGTTCGCTGGAAATTGAGTTTGGCAAAAGTTCGGGTTCAGTGACATCAGTGAATCGGGAGTCAACCAGACGACCACAGCATTTGTCTACGACCTCCAGGGGCGGATGGAAACGGTCACTATTACGTAACCGTCTCACGAAACTTTCAATTACCCACAACTCCCTTTCTTAGTTCGAATCCTATTTGGATATCAGTGAGTCGTGATAAGCCGCGCCAGAGCACCATGTTACCCGGGGGTGGGTCTTTCCCGCGCGCCAGATAACCTCCCAACTTGGCAACTTCTGTGATGTAATCACTAACCGTTGCTGGCAATGATGGCTTTGTGCCTTTTGCAAGGTGATTCAGTATTTGAATTTCGGATTTGGTAAAAGCAACCTCGACCGACAGATCAGGTTCAGTTCGATTGATCATTGTTAACCAGAACACCCTCCAGGCGATAATACAGAACACGGCTAACTGGTTGGTCAATCGCTCAGCTGTGCGAAGTTTGGATTCTTCAGCTTTACATCCTGACTTTAACGCTTTGTGAAACGTCTCAATCTTCCACCGCTGTGCATACCAATCCAGTTTCTCGATGACTGACAAAAGGTCGTCTACAGGCAGGTTGGTCAACAGTTTCCACTCGATCGGACTTCTGTCGGAGGGAGTTCCGCGTTCATAAGCGTGGATGACGGTGAGCTTCAGCGCCGGATAACGCTTTTGCTTGCCGACGGGAAGATGCACCATCATCTGACTAAATCGGAAGTGTAGTTTGGCTTTACATATTCGACGCTTATTATCAAGAACTTCAATTTCATGTGTACCTCGAACAGGTTCACGTCGCAGCTTCCTGGAAATGGTGGTGCAGCCAGCGCCAGCGAGTCGGTCGACGCAGGTACGGACAAGAAATTGAGTCCCCAAATCGTGAGCTGCACAGAATAATTCATAAATATCGCTCCCTCGATCGCCGATATGCACGCAGCGAAAAGGATCAGCTAATTTCTCTGTCGCTTGTTTCACATTTTCTATCCAGCAAAAGCTTTCCTTCTGTTCGATGGGGATACGTGTGGGATTGAATTTCTTTTTTAGTGCGTTAGTCCCCTTAAACTTTTTGCGCGTCCAAAATTTGACCGCCGCCATACCCAGTGGCAGTCCCTCTGGAGTTAACACCAGACTTGAGTGCATGAGCAAGCCGCAAACCGTGTATGATCTAGGAAAATGTTTGAGATTTGATAACAACTGCGTCTGGCCGATGGCTTCAGGCTGATCGCGTTGGAAGGTAAATTCCGTTGTGTCGTGTAAGATCAAAATCGGCCCGCTGGTAGCGGTAAACCGGGATTTTGTAGCCGCAAAGTGTCCTGCGAGAATGATACTTTCATCCACACGGGGATTCGAGAAAAAACGATATGCCGCCTTTGTAGCAGCCCAATCCTGGCACGCTGTGGGCACGGTGTCACCAATTTT
>NZ_CAXAVM010000264.1:0-8175 GCF_963972345.1 uncultured Gimesia sp.
GCTTTGCGGGCCTGCTTGCCTTTGGGCTGTTTGTTGGCAGCCTGTGTACGTGGTGCGTCTCCAATGGTATCGGGTGTCGGCACAAACGGATTATGAACCAGCGTCGTCGGATAATAGACAAAGAACGGCTCATCTTTGTGCCTTTTGATGAAGTCACACAGGAAGTCCGACATGATGTCCGGGCCGTATTTGTCCGCATTGTCTTTGATCGTGAGGAACCTGCCGTTCTGCTCCAGTGGCGGACTCCAGAAACGCTCGCCGCCCCCTTCTTTAATTTTGGTTTTCGTCGTCACCTGCCAGAGACAAAATTCATCGAAGCCCGCCTGGAACGGCCGCGTATTGTCGGCGTGCCCTTCCGCACCGTGATACAGTCCGTTCAACTGCCACTTACCGGCGATGGCGGTTTTGTAACCCGCGGACTGCAGCATCTGGCCGAACGTTTTCTCTTTGGGATTCAGATAACCGAAATGGGTGTAGTTGCGAAAATTGTATTTGCCCGTCATCAGCTTGACGCGGGACGGCGTGCAGAGGGGCGTGGAATAACAGTTCGTAAACCGCATTCCCTGCTGCGCCAGCCTGTCGATGTGCGGCGTTTGATAATCGTCCGCACCGTAACTGCCGAAACATTCCCAGCTGACATCATCGGCCATGATCAGGATGATGTTCGGCTTGCGGCTTTCTTGTGCGGCGGCTGCGTTGGCAAAGAAGCCTGCTGTGAATAGCAATAATAAACTGAAAACGAGTTGCTTCATTTGTTTTTCCGTTTCTTTTTCTTCCCACCATTTTTTGTGTGCTGGTCGGCTTCGAGTTCGGTCTGCTGGCCTTTGTCGCCGCAGTGTTTCATCCAGGCGTCCAGCTCTGCTTTGAGTTTGGCCTGCACGGCCGCGTACTCCGGTTTGCCGGCCAGGTTATGCCACTCGAACGGGTCTTTGTGGATGTCGTAAAGTTCAATTGCGGGGCGTTTTCTGTAGCGGCGCACTTTATCGGCAGCGTCGGCATCGGCGGCGGCTTTCGCTTCCCAGCTTTTGAACTCGGGCGATTTCATGGCGACGTTGCGAAATTCGATGTCCGGTGTGAAGTTCCAGATGTACTTGAAGTCTTTCGTACGCACGGAACGAATGCCAAACGTGGAGGAGCCATTGATGATGCCCCGCGTGGTCATTTCGCCGAACACATGGTCTTTATGCTCCTGTTTACCTGCGAACACCGGCAGCAGACTTTTCCCATCCAGCACCGGTGCAGGCGTGCCTCCCGCGGCTTCCACATACGTGGGGACCAGATCGACGTATTCAATCATGGCGTGGTTGACAGTGCCGGGTTGAATTTTGCCGGGCCAGCGGGCAATCATCGCGGATTGCAGGCCGGAATCGTAACAGGTCCACTTGGCAAACGGCATGCTGCTGCCCTGTTCGCTGACGACGATGACCAGTGTGTTGTCGCGAAACCCATGTTTGTCGAGTTGATTAAGGATGCCGCCCACTTCGTCATCGAACACGGTGATTTCCGCCAGATAGCGGGTCATGGCTTCGCGTGTTTCCGGGGTATCGACGAAGTACGGGGGCAGCTTCAACTGGCTGGCATCGTAGCGGCTTGGATCTCCCTGATCCCAGGGTGAGTGTGGTTCACGGGAGCAGAAGAAGATGCAGAATGGATCGTCGCGTCCCTGGCATTCCCGGAAAAAATGATCGGCTGCAGCCACCAGTCCCTCACCTTCCGGTTTCTCAAAGGGGAAGACGGCTTTCGGACCGACATGGCTTTTACCGCTGAGGGCCACGCGATAGCCGAGCGGTTTCAGGTAGTGCACAATGCTTTTCGTTCCGCGATTGGCCTGCGTGTGATTGGGATAGGCTCCGGTTTTCACCGGATACTGGCCGGTATAAATATTGTGCCGGGTAGGGGAGCACATGGGAGCTGCCTGAAAGCAGCGGGTGAACCGCATGCCTTCGGTTGCCAGCCGATCGATGTGCGGTGTATGTGCTTGGCCGCCGTAACAGCCGATATCGCGAAACGTACAATCGTCGGCGATGATGAAGACAAAGTTAGGCTGCTTCGCTTCTGCCTGTCGGGTCACTGCCAGACAGAGCATGGTTACAAACGCAAAGAAGGGAATCCAGCATCGACTGCGCATGATATCACTTTCCTGATGAGCGCCTCAGAGGACAGAATCGTTGATATCATGCTACCCGGTGAAGTTGTCTCTGCACAGCTATTTTCGGGGAATTCAGGTGGGGAACAAACAGGAAAAAGCGATGTAGAAAAATCAAACCAGACGAAAAGATCTGACTCACCTGGAGATCGCTGATTATGATGGCTACAGGATCGACTATAAGAGTCTGGACGGTATTATCAATCAGCTTCAGCAGATCAAAGTTCCGGACCGATCAAACTAATATCTCTGAATGCCGGAGTTTAGATCAGATTCATTGTTTTTATCCAGTACTCAATTTTCATCTCTCGGGTTGCGTTCTCTTTTTCTATAATGTGCGTCGGGTGAGATGTCTGGTTTTCGGGCAGTGTCGGACGAGCCGACGAAGGGCATCCGTTGGTTTAGTGAGTAGAGCGAGGTGGACCTTTGATGTTTCTTATTCGAGTATGTAATCTCATGATGTTGTACATTCGCATGTCAATTCCATTGATCCGATTTTCTGCAGGGGCGCGGGCGCGTCAAGGGGGGATGAATAAAATCGGGTGGCGATACGGGTTGATGTGGGCGGTTATGGGGGCGACGCCGGGGTGGGCCGGGGCGATGCCGGGGCGTTGTGTGTCGATACGCACGACATGTTTGAGCAGGCTTTTGAAAAATCGTGCGGAAACGAGCGGGTTTCATACTGCTGATTTCTGCCGTGGTTCGACTTTTTTAAGTGAAGAAATACTGGACCACGCGCGCGACTCAGTTTAGTGCTTATTTTGTTTCGCGGCGAGGCGGAGTCAAGTCGAATATTTTCAGTGGGAATAGCAGACAGGCGATGAAAAAAGATGAGAGAGGGAACTGAAATGAATTATGAACGCGGGGTACTCTCGTTAGTTGTTTGTGGTTTGATTTTGATTAGTGGTTGTCAGGATAATCAAGGCGTCAATCCACAACCTGAATCAGAAGCCAATTCGGTTCAGTCCGAGCAGTTAAAAAAAGAGATGCGACAGGAGTTTGAACGGTGTCTTAATGCTGCTGAGTCTGGGGATGCCATGGAACAAAGCAATTTAGGGGTCTTGTATGCCAATGGTGTGGGGGTCGAGCAAGATCCATTCAAAGCCATGGAGTGGTATCAAAAAGCTGCAAAGCAAGGGAATCGCGTCGGACAATATCATATAGGAACTATGTATCTTAATGGGGAAGGTGTTAAGCAGGACCACAACCAGGCGATAGAGTGGTTTCGTAAATCTGCTGAGCAAGGATTTGACGCTGCACAATTTAATATAGGAGCAATGTATCGTGACGGAGAAGGTGTAAAGCAGGATTACAGGCAAGCGCTGGAGTGGTTTCGAAAGGCTGCAGAACAGCAGAATGCCGATGCACAATACAATCTAGGATTCATGTATTATAAAGGAGAGGGTGTTAAGCAAGACTTAAAGCAATCGCTGGAGTGGTTTCTCAAATCTGCTGAACAGGGAGAAACCGATGCACAATATAATCTGGGAATCATGTATGCTAATGGAAAAGGCGTTAAGCAGGACTACAACCAAGCGGTGGCGTGGTTTCGCAAAGCTGCCAGTCAGGGACATGAATTAGCCAAAGAAACTTTATCGGAATTGGGAGAGTCTCCTTAATGAGAGGAATTTCAGGTGGATGGACAGGCTGAGTCAGTCGGCACGAAAAAAGGACTTAGAGCTGAATTGCCCTAAGTCCTTATGTTTCAAAGTGCCCAAGAGAGGACTCGAACCTCCACGGGGATTACCCCCACTAGCCCCTCAAGCTAGCGCGTCTGCCAATTCCGCCACTTGGGCTCATTTGTGACTCAAATCAGATGACCTGTACGGATGACTGAAAATGGTCTCAATGAAGAGGATTTCCCAGTATAACAATCCGGGGAGGGCCATCAAGGGAAGTGGATGGCAATCTGGGGATGAAATGACCGGGATTTCAGGAAAATGCTCCTGCAATGCGTTTAAACTTCCCCTCCCGTAAAATCTGCATTTTTTGTAAACTAAACAGACCTGATTTCAAGAGCAACGGAGGCCTGCTGCTCTGTGACGCGTTTTATTCGAACAAGGATGTCCGATGCTGTTTCTAACCCGAAAGAACGAAAAACTCCCCGTGCGCTGTCTGCTGTGGGGATTGCTCTTCCTGTTCGGCTGCTGTTTGAATCTGCCGTCCCTGTCTGCTGACACGCCTTCCCCGTCTGCAGGTTCGCCTCTGCTGGACGATGCGAATCTGCATGCCGTCCAGTTTCTGGGCAAGAATACCGGCTGGGCCGTGGGGGACCGGGGCGTGATTCGCAAGACCGAAGATGGGGGCCGCACCTGGAAGTTCGTGGCGAGTCCCGTGGATTGTCCGTTGAAGAGCATCTGCTTCCTGACAAACCAGATTGGCTGGATCGCAGGTGGAGGCACCGCGGCTTACGGGCATCTGAACCAGGGCGTGCTGCTATTCACAAAAGATGGAGGCCAGACCTGGCAGGAACTGGTGCAGAAACGTTTGCCGCGCCTGCATTACGTGCGTTTTTTCGGAATGGATGAAGGCGTGGTGATCGGCGACAGTTCGGTGCAGCATGCGACAGGTGTTTTCAAAACCACAGACGGCGGCCAGACCTGGCAGGATGTGACCGGGTACGAGTCCGCCGGTTATCGGAGTGCCGCGTTTTTTGATGTCGATACGGGACTGGTGGCCGGTTCGCAGGGACGGATGACGCTCGTCGGTGGCGGAACGGTTCTGCCTCCGCGATTTCCGCCCCAGGGATTACGCGGGCTGCAGGATGTCCAGGTTCCCATGACGGGGGCTGGCTGGATGGTCGGCGATGGCGCTCTGTTGAGAAAGACGGAGAACCGGGGGATCGTATGGGAGATGCCGGAAACGGCGCTGCCCGATCAGCTCAAAGACTTTGTTGATTTCAAAACGGTCGAAGTTCGCGGCGAACGGATCTGGGTGGCCGGTGATCCGGGATCGGTGATCTGGCATTCAGACGATCGGGGTAGAACCTGGCGGCAGCAGTGGACCGGTGAGAGTGCGCCGCTGGCTTCGATTGATTTTGTGGACGATCAGAACGGTTACGCCGTCGGTGCGCTGGGAACGATTCTTTCGACAGACGATGGCGGGCGGACTTGGCGCTCGAATCATGCGGATCCCCGTCGCGTGGCGTTCATGTGTGTGCACGCTCAGACGCAACAGGTTTCGTTTGATCTGTTGAGTAAATATGCCGGCGATCAGGGTTATCGCAGTCTGGTGGTGTTGCCGATTCGTCGGGACATGGGTTCGGAAGGACAACAGAATGCAGACCTGGATTTGCGACTGAATGAAGCAGTGACCAGTGTGGGTGGCGCAGTGGGAAGTATGGACTGGCGTTTTCCGGTGCAGATTCCCGAACTGGAACAGAACGCGGATCGCCTGATTGAGGAATGGAATCGGCACACGGAAGGTCGGTTGGCATCGGTCACGTTGAGTCGCTTTGTCGCTCAGTTGCGAACGTGGCGACCGGAAGTCGTGATTCTGGATCAGCCGGTGGGAAAGGATGCGGCTTCGACGTTGATGAAAGATGCGATGCTGCAGGCCGTGCGTTATGCCGCCGATCCCACACGCTATATTGAGCATCGAGAACAGGCGGGGCTGGGCCCGTGGAAAGTCAGGAAAGTCTATCTGCGACTGCCTGAGGGGAGTTCGGGAAACGTGTCTGTAGACGCGGACGAATATCTGCCACGACTGGGAACGACGGCTTCGACGGTCTCGGCGACCGGAAAACAGATTCTCGGAAAAGAACTGAGTTCCGATGCCGCCCGCAGTGTGTATCGACTGATTGACGTAAATGAGGGCGAGCAGGCGGCGATCAGCGGGGGAAGCCTGTTTGCCGGCATTGGTCTGGCGCCGGGTTCGGATGCCCGCCGGATGCTGAATGAAATCAATGCTGACGACGAAGAACGCAATCGCAAGCTGGCAGAGCGCCAGCGGAATATCAGGGCGATGGCAGCGAAGCTGATTGATGATCCGTTGTTTTCTGCGCAGCTGATGTCGCATTTGAAAACGATTACGCAGGGGCTTTCGCGTCGACAGGCGGCGTTGCAGTTGGAGCAACTGGCGCAGCAGTATGTGGCCAGTTATGACCTGGTGAAAGCAGAAGCCACCTACCAGGAACTGGTGGAACAGTTCCCGCGCGAGCCGGAAGCGGTGCGGGGGATGCTGTGGCTGTTCCAGCTCTGGTCGAGTGAAGAAATCGCATGGCAGCGCAATCGTGGTGTGCCTGTGGAGCGAACGCGATCGACGAGTAATCCCGCGCAGGCAGCAAGTGCGGTACAGAATGCAGCCCGGTTTTCAGAACAGCTGCCTTCCCCGTCTCTGGAGACGGTGAGACAGGTGGGCCAGATCAATACGGGGGCTCCCGAGAACGGGAGTACGCAGACATCGGAGAGCTGGAAGAAGCAGGCGCTGTCTGCGGTCCGCTGGTTCCAGAAGTTTGCACCGGCGTTTTATGAAACACCCGAAGTACAGATTCCGCTGGCATCGCTGTATCGGCTGATCGGTTCGCACGGCAAAGCGGACGACATCTTTCATAACTTCCATAAGCCGGAAGCGAATGAATCGTGGCGAAACATCGCGAAAGCAGAAAACTGGTTGCTGCATCCGGCGAGTACGCCGCCACGCCCCGTGTATCTGTGTCGCTTTACAAAAACACGACCGGTGCTGGATGGGCTGTTGTCAGACGAATGCTGGCAGGCTGCGAATGAATTGACGCTGTCTGAGAAGCCGGCCGCCGGGATGGAAAATAAAGCGGATGCCGGCGTCGATCCGTTGGACCGGGCTTTTGTGCTGCTGTCTTATGACAACGAAAATCTTTATATCGCGGCCAGTATTCCGATTAAGGAGGGCCTGGAATATCCGGCGGCTCCTGATAGTGGGCGCGGGTATGATGCGGATCTCAAACTGCAGGATCGACTGTCGCTGGCATTCGATATCGACCGGGATTACACCACGTTTTACCAGCTGGAAATTGATCATCGGGGCTGGACGAGTGATCGCTGCTGGATTGATCGCAGCTGGAATCCACGCTGGTATGTGGCCCGGGAAAAGGATCAGCAGACCTGGCGGACGGAGATCGCGATTCCCCTGTCTGAACTGGCGCCTGCGACTCGTTTGAAACGCAGCACGTGGGGGCTTTCGGTCATACGGATTCTGCCTGCGATGGGCCTGGAGGGTTGGAATCATCCGCTGACGGTGGAGCCACGACCCGATACGTTCGGTCTGATTCGTTTTGAATAGACGAAGTCTGGCCGGGAATCAAAGTGGATTTCGGTTTTGGCGGGTGGTCAACGTTTCGTTGCTGAGAGGAATGTTTTATCATGGCTCGAAGGTAATTCCGCGGAGACGTGAGCTCTGCAACGCGTTCCTTAAGCAGACAGTGATTGACAATGGGATTGATTATCGGCATGGATGAAGCTGGCTACGGTCCCAACCTGGGGCCGCTGGTGATCACTGCCAGTTTGTGGAAATTACCCGATGATCCGCGGCAGTTTGATTTCTGGTCGGCATTAGAATCGGTGATTTCACAAACCAGGCCTCGCAAGAACTCGAAGCATCTGCACGTGGCCGATTCCAAACAGGTACACTCCGCGAGTGCGGGCCTGGCGCCGCTGGAACGTTCGACGCTGCCGTTTCTGCAACTGCACAATCGGACGGAGCGACTGGCTTCGCTGGGAGAGTTATGGCGGTTACTGATTGCGTCTCCCGCCCATCTGGATGAAATACAGGGAGAACCGTGGAGTGGAGAGCGTCGGTTTGAACTGCCAGCCGTGGTCGACGTTGAGACGGTTGAGGAGTCTCAAGACTGTCTGCAGCAGGCGCTGGACTCAGCGGGCATTGAGCTGCGGGGGATCTGCTCGGAGATTGTATTACCCGCACGGTTCAATGCGTTGTGCCGCGAGTATGGCAGTAAAGGAGTGATGCTGACGCGACTGTGTATGAATCTGCTGACGCGGGTCTGGGATCGGGAGACATCTGAACCGACGTTGATTATCGGCGATAAACATGGCGGG
>NZ_CAXAVM010000265.1:0-8102 GCF_963972345.1 uncultured Gimesia sp.
AACCGTAGCGAGGCCAACACCTGCTTATAGGTTCCCCAGGCGACTTGCCGTTCCTGGACCAGATACAGCAGATAAGTCCGGATGGCCTCTGGTCCCAGGACTTCCGGGCTTTTACCGAAGTGCCGGGCAAAGCGGGATATGTTGTCGACGTAAAGATTGATCGTTTTCGGAGACAGGTTCCGCAGTTCCATGTCCTCGATCATGCGCTGCCGCAGTGGAGTCATCACTGGACCTTTCGTGAAACAGAGATTTCAGAGACCGGGAAGGTACTGAAACTATGCCTCACAAATGGCGGAAGCGCAAATCGGAATATTCGGAACAGGCCGTACAGACGGACCTGGGTACCTACGTGTGCTTTACGGTCCGGGGGGACGAGCCCTCAGCGGAAGGATCAATCACAGTTGCCGATCCCAGGCCTACCGCGAAGCGGTTTAGTTCAATAAATAGGGAATATTTAGCATTCAGGACGCTATTCTATGGCCATTTCATCGTCCTGACTGCTCGATTACAGGGCGCCCGTTAGCGAAAACCGCTCCCATCGGTGAAGGATAGTACGGGCTTTTTCTGGTTTTCGAAAAATTTTCTACGGTCCCGCCATTTTTTCTTTCAATGTCGCACGCTGCGACAATTGTGCGACATTCCATTTTTATGCTCAGCACTCGTACCACCTGCGACTTGTATTTGAAGTCTTCGACGTTCGAAGAAATATGTCTGTTGGCTGGGTGGCAAAACCTCTTTTAAGGAGTGCTTTCATGTTAAAGCCAAACTACAAAACTAAGGTAACTCGGACACGTGAGCAGATTGCTCAAGAACGCGAGGATTTAGTACTTAAGACAGCGGGAGAAATTGATGCGATCGTGGCAGAATACCACGCCAAACTTCCTCGCAAACAAGCAGAATCGATAGGGGCCGCTTATGCGAGATTTTCTTCCCGCTTTCAGGAATCGATTGCTGATCAGATTCGCGTTATCTTTGAGGCAGCGATCAAAGCTGGAATTTTCATACCACGCGAAAAAATCTTCTATGATTTGGCTGTGAGCGGCAAGAAAGAACGCCGTTCCGGGTTTAACCAGCTAAAAGAGGCCATTGAAAATAAAGAGTTCGAAGTTCTCCTGGTATTTACGACGTCCCGGCTGTATCGCAAAAACTACAAATCAATGCAGTTTGTTGAAGAAGAACTGGTAGAACGCGGGCTTCGTGCCATTTTTGTGAAGTCGGGACTGGACACAGCAGATGGAGATAACTGGAGAATGATGCTCCAGATGTACTCTTTTCTGGATGAAATCTATGCAGGAATGCATAGCGCTCATATACAGGCAGCACATGAGACTTTGTTTCTGCAAGGGATGGTCTGTACTTCACTTTCGTTGGGTTATACGGGGCAAGATGTTCCAGGTCAATTTACCAAACAAAAGCGACCGCGACAGAAGATAGTCATAGATCCAGAAACGGCCCCCTGGATCAAAAAAATCTTTGATTGGTATGTGGCAGGTAAAAGTATGGACCGTATTGCTCAAGACCTGAATGGTGATCCCAATGCACCTGCTCCCAATAAATCCTTAACAGGCATCTGGACGCATGAGCTGGTACGAAAGCATTTGATGCGTCCAGCCTACCGGGGATTTTGGTGTTATGGTGCAAAAGAGACCGAATGGTTGAGCAAAAAGGATTATGCCAAACAGGTCGAACGCGATGAGCCCCTCAAGTCACAGCAGTTTGAATATCTACGGATCATTTCAGACGAGCAGTGGTACCGGGTCCAGGACCTTCTGGCAAACGAAAAGCAAAAATCCGGTCGAAAGCCCTTGGGTAAAGTTCAAGAGGCAAGGCCGCGTTTGTTACGGCAACTTTTTGTTTGCCCTGAGCATGGTCGTAAGCTCGTCGTAGGGGGCCCATACGGCCGGAGCCTGCTTTGTCCATTATGTCGTGCTACTAAAGCTGAGGATCGCCCCCTATATACGCATCTCAACCGGGAGCTTGCGTTACAATTAACGTGTGAAAAACTTGTAGAATTGATCCGATCTGATTCTGAGCTGGTGCTGGAAATCATCGTTGCCTGTCAGCAGGCGGCTGAATCGGTTCAAAAGCCTGATCCAGAACGTTTAAGTCAATTACGCTCTGAAGCGAAAAAGCTGATGAGTAAAATTGAGTTCAATCGTCGTTCTCCAGGTGAATCACCAGCAGAGCAGAAACAGACAGAACTGCTTCTGAAAGAGCTACGGGGCCAGTACTCGGCTGTTTCAGTAGAACTGGCTTCCCTGGAAACAGCACAAACTCAAGGTGTCGTTGTACCGACAGCTGAGGATGTCACTGCTTTACTTGATGAATTTGGCAATTTAATCGCATCCGCTTCATTTTCTGAAGATGAATCTGATTTCCGAATCGCCCGCCGTATCATCGATCTGCTGACTGGAGGTCAAATAGACCTATATCAGATGGGGGAGCGCAGACAGAATAAAGGGTGGTTACAGGGCCGGTTCGTTGTGGATGTAGTTTCTGCCGTCTCCAGTCAGCTGACAGGTATGACTGCCGATGCAGAACAGCGGCAGGGCAAAGAAGTGATTATCGACTATAAAGCAGAAAAGCTGATCGATAGACAGGCTGAAGCAGCAAAGGCCCTCTCTGATGAGGGGCTGCTCTGTAAGCAGATAGCCAAAGAGATGGGTAAGTCACGTAGTTACATTACGGTTCTTATCAAGCACTGGTTTCGGTCTCGCGGACTGCCTGTCCCTGACGGACGTCGACGTCGTAAGCAACTGCCTAATAAACAGGATAAGTTGCCGCTTTACCGGCAACTGGCCGATGAAGCTGTGCAGTTGGCAGATCAGGGGCTGCCTTATCTTGTGATCGCCAGAAAACTGAAGACGAATGATACTATCATCGGTAAAGCGATTTCATGGTGGCATACTTCACGAAACCTTCCCGTTCCCACGGCGGACGACCGTCGTAAAAAAACATTATCAAAAGCAAAGGAGCTTTATGAACAAGGTATACTTATTAAGGATATGGCACCCGACTTTGATTACGGCCCACGAGGCCTGACACTAGCGCTGAGGAAGTTTTACGCCGAATTGGGAGAAACCATGCCAGACGGTCGCTCACGACGCGGTAATGCACGGTCTGGTGAGCCGGTGAATGGCAATTCTAAAAACTGATATGTGCCCAGCTGATTCTTAGAAAGGAGAATTTATAGAAAGATGTTTTTGCGGCCGCTGGTCGCACTGTGACATTTCGTGTTGAACTTGCCCGATATTGGATTTCATTTCTTATCGGGCTTTTTTTATGTATTCATGTAAAAAGGAGATGTGAATGAAACAGAAGATACATTCTACATCCCAAGTCAAATCTGCAGAGCCGGGAGTCAAGAATGATCTTGTTGACAGGCGTCAAGAACTGGCTCAGTTGATTGGGCACCTGATTGCTCGTATCTGGTTGAAAAACCAACATCCAGCAGATTTTGATGCCAGGGATGCCACAGGTTCAGCGGATAAGCCGATCTAAAAATAGCAAATCGAAACTAAGGTGTATTGACGATGCAACAAACATGTCAAAACTTAGGGTCAGTGGAAACAACTGTAAAATCCAATGCATTGATACCAGCCATCGGCAAATCCGAACTTCATCATTGTGGCAGCCAGCCTCCCAGTTCATTCCAGGGGAAAACACACAAATCCTCTTTGATCGAATTGATAAAGTCAAGAAAGGAGATCAATGCTAACGAGACAAGAAATCATGTTGATCAGAGCTGCCCTGCAGTTCTGGTGTGAAGAAATGGATCTCGAAGATTCAAATCTGCTCACAATTTATGCCGGTGATCCCGCAGTAAATCAGAAATGGGAGCAGGAAGATATCCAACGGCTGCAGACTCAGCTTCTGACAGCGCGACTACGGTATGCTGTATGCCAGCATGATGCGACAACGGTAAAGAATCCCCGTCTGTTTGAAAACCCGGCAGATGCAATACTGGAAAAAAACGACGACTCTGACCAACTGGGAGTCGTCCTGGTTGCTGAACCAGAGGTCTAAACTCCCTCAAACCCCATCCATCAGTTCTGCCAGGCTGATTTCGAGTGTATCGGCGATCCGTTCGATATTCCGTAATGAAAGATTTCGTTCCCCCCGTTCGATCCCGCCGACGTAAGTCCGGTCCAGCTCACAGGCATAAGCAAAATTCTCTTGAGAGTAGCCTTGCTCTTTGCGCAGTTTGCGGACTCGCTTTCCAAATCTCATCAATATGTCTGCTCGTTTAGTCATACGAGCATTTAACACTTGACAATGACGATAACACCACGGATTATAAGTATCATTATTGAGTGTAAACTTGGACAATCAGAGTGCAGGTATTCAAAAACATTCGCCATTAAAAGAGGAGAAAATCAATGTTGCAACTATCAAGGAGAATCAGCTACACCATCGAAAGCATCATTTCGGTGAATCAAATAATTGCATTTGTATACGTGATACCGTTGGCTCTCACACTTTCGGGATGTGGCGGCGACACAACAGCAAGTAACCTCCCTAAAAACTCAACCCCCTCCAGTAAACCCTTGCCTGAAGAATACCGAGTGCTTGCTTCACACCTCAGTATGGAGATGAAATCTGATCCAGGCCATTTTCGGGATAATCGCGAGATAGCGGAAATTATGGCGGATGTACAGTCCACCTTATTAGACTTACGTGAGATCAAATCGAACGATAAAGAGATTATGTATCTTTCTGATCAAGTCCAAAATGCGAATACCTTATTCTTGAAATGTATTAACAATTTGAACGCCCTGCCAAAGCCTGCCGATGAGGGAACACTGTTTGTAGGTTCGATGCTTGATGGATTCTTTGGTAATTTTTTGGGTAGCTATCACCGTGGCCTTGATGCAGAGGCGAAGCAGAACGCTTTAAATGTAGAATTACAGTCAGCTATTGCCGCAGTCGATCAACTTGAAGCAGCGCTACTGTTGCTTCCCAAAGTTGCTGAAAAGTATTCGGCAACCTTAAGTGATTCGGCTGGTCGTATCGTAGTCGATTTTAATGAGTCCTGGGGAGACTCCGGACCAAATGATTGGCTTGTACTTCAGAACCGTGGGGAAACACTTAAAGATTGTACCATTGTGGTGCAATTGACTGGGGCAAGCGGAAAGGTTCGAAAAAACGTACATTTCCTAGAAACATGGCCAGCTAATACCAGCATGTGGGGGCGATATCAAAGCGGAGAGGAAGTCTTGGGACGAACAGTGGAAAAGACGACTGTCACACACGTGCAAGAATTGGACATTACAATCTATTCACCGCAGTTTGCCACGCAGATTCATTATGTTTATCAGGGAGCGGAAAAAGACAAAGACATTGCTCAAATCTGTAAAGACCTGAGTTTTCAAGGTTCCTACCAACCGTATCAAGCGGGAATAGTCTGGGACACTCAGCGTGGCGTTCAACTTACCTTAAACGGAGTTTCCTTGCTTCCCCAATGTCGAGTTGATGTTGCATTTCGAAAAGGTGACCAATCGAAAGTCTGGTTCTGGAATCATGATTCCTGGATGAAAGGAGAAACAAAGAGTTTTAATACACCAAAGGGAGGACTGGATTTCGATCCAGACAGGATCGACTTCGAAATCTCTTTTCCCTACACTAATTACAAATATAAAACGACGCTCAATGTCGATACGGAATCTGGTAAATGAATTCCCCTTCAAAATTTCATTCAATCGCTCAGACAACCTTTAATATGGTCTCTTGAACATAAAGTTCCACGAAAACGTGATCCATTTCAGGTTTAGGTGGGTTAAGTTCCAGCTACAGAACTTGAAATCTTTTGAGAAAGTTACTTCTGCATAGTGGCTTCACACACTGTATCTAAATTTTGGCTCGAAACGTGTCATGATTAATAGGTGCGCAGCTTAGCTATTGTCACTTACCGTCACCCGTAATTCAAAAACATAATCAGTTAAAACGCCTCGCATTACTTTGGAATGCGGGGCGTTTTGCTTTTCACACAGTTCCCCTTATTAGAAAGAAAGGAGCCTTGCTTGGAATACATGGTTTTAACGTTCGTCTCTGTCGCTCTGTTGCTGTCCGTCGTCGCTTTGATCAAGGAACGGCGGTTGCGGCTGGCGCTACAGGGAATTCTCAGACACCTGATTCAACGCTGGAGGGCACATGGAAAAACAGACTCTGCTAATCACGCTGACACTGATCCTACTGATCGGAGTCAGCTGTAGCCCTGACGAAAACAGCCGTGTGGCCGAACTGGCCACCCAGCAACTGGAACGACAGGCGGATCAAAACCGCCGGATGTCGGAACTGCAGCAGGAAGTCGCCTCGGGGTCACGCGAGCTGGTGGAAGCAGACGCCAACGCCAGACAGGAAATGGTCACTCTGCAGCGCGAGATGCAAACCGAGCGAAACGAGATCGGTCACCAGCGGGATCAGCTGGAGGCAGAACGCCGCGAAATCGCCGACCGCCGAAACCGAGATCCGATCATTGCGGCTGCGATCACCAGGGTGGCGTTTGTCGTGGTCAGTCTGCTGCCCCTGTTGATTTGCTGGCTGTTACTGCAGCAGAAGGTTGAACCGGCAGACAAGAATGAGATCACAGAATTACTATTGGACGATTTGGTCTCATCTGAACCACGGCTGATGCCACCTGCGAAAACAGATCCAGCCAAACTCCGGTTAACGGATTTACTTCAATCTCCTGATAACTCATCTACAGAAAGGGAAACCTGAAATGTCACATATTGTCACCATCCAAACGGAGGTCCGCGACTCTGAGGCATTGGGCCTGGCCTGCCGCCGACTTGAACTGGGAGACCCCGTTCACGAAACCGTCCCGCTGTTTAGTGGGGAAGCCACCGGCTATTGCGTCCGTCTCCCCGACTGGCGGTATCCCGTCGTCTTCGATATCGAGCAGGGCCAGGTTCGATTCGACAACTTTGAAGGACGCTGGGGAGAACCGGCTCAGCTCAATCGACTACTCCAATTTTACGGGGTGGAAAAATGCCGTCTGGAGGCACGCCGGAAGGGACATTCTGTCCTGGAAAACCAGTTGAGCGACGGTTCCATTAAACTCACCATTCAGATCGGAGCAGACCATTGAAAACCATCGACATCATTTTTTCTACCGACGGTCAGTCCCGCATCGAAACCCGCGGCTTTACCGGCTCCCGGTGCAAAGACGCCAGCCGGTTTCTGGAAGCGGCACTGGGAAAGGTCTCTTCAGAACAGCTGACCTCCGAGTACCACCAGAGTGTCCAGCATCAACCCAACCATTTAACACAGGAGAATTAACTTTCGCAAATCAACACATGCAGGTCTTGCCGGACCCGATTCCCGAAGATCCTCAGCCGGTACGTATTCTGGTCGTCGTTGAAGGAGCCCACGATATTGAATTTCTGACCCGCATCTCGACGCTCCTGCATTCGGCACATCCCACACTCCCTGATTTGGCCGCGATGGAATGCGACCGGGAACTCATTTTCGTACCCATCGGCGGCCACCCCCGGGCCTGGCTCAGGCGGTTGGCCCCACTTCAACTGTCAGAATTCCATCTCTATGACGGAGAAATGCCCCCTGAGAGGGAACAGCGGGAAGAGTTTATATCTCAGATCAATCAACGCATCCGTTGTCGTGCTGTGCTGACACGGAAACGGAGTCTGGAGAACTACCTGCATCCGCAAGCCATTCAGGCTGTCGCCGATATCGCTCTCGAATTCGGTGACCATGATTGTGTGGCATCGGAAGTGGCGCAACGGGTATTCGACAGTCGGCATGCTGACTATAGCTGGAAACAGCTAACCCGCCGAATCCGGGTCCGACTCAGAAATCGGGCCAAGCACTGGCTCAACACTAGTGCCGTCGAACAAATGACGGTCCCCCTGCTGCAGGAACGTGATCCCGACGGGGAAATCATCTCCTGGCTGGAGACGATCGGCCAGCTGGCGGAATCCAATTAAGCACACCTCACACCTTCTTTTTACTTCAAACCATCAAGGAAAATCCTATGTTACTATCCGAACGTCTTGCGGAGAACGTACGCGCCTGCTTTACCGGCATCTGGATTCAGAGCCACGAACACGATGAAGCATTGCTGGAAATGTCCCGGCTCTGCC
>NZ_CAXAVM010000266.1:0-8099 GCF_963972345.1 uncultured Gimesia sp.
CGAAACCAATCCTCGCTCCCTGGTATTCCAGTTCATGCAACTGGCCAAGCATGTCGAACGACTGCCCAGGAATCGTGAGTTACCCGGTTATACTTCTGAGCAGAGACTTGTGATGACACTGTTACATTCAGTACGGATGCTGGATATTCAGGAGACAGCGGAGACGCACTGCCTGGGTGATTATGAACCCCTGGAAAAACTGATTGAAACCTGGGATTATCAGCTGCCGAAACTGTCTGAAGCAATTTCGCACCGGTACCTCGTACACGCTGTTCCCTCTCACCAACTTTCAGACATCAGTCCGCAATGAAATACAAAATCACGCATACCACCAAGTACGCTTACTCCCAGGCGGTCCCGGTCTGCCACAACCTGGTGCATCTCGCGCCTCGAGTATTACCCGGACAGAGGTGCAAAGAATTTCAACTGCTGGTCCACCCGGAACCTTTCAGCATCGCACATCGCAAAGATTACTTTGGGAATGATGTCTCTTATTTCACGATCGACCAGGCCCATCTGGGGCTGAGCGTCACCGCCACAAGCCAGGTTGAGGTGACAGCTGCTTCCCAGATCGCGGCTGCGGAGACTCCCCCCTGGGAATCGGTCGTCCAGCAACTGCAGGAAAAGCATACTGCAGGCGTCCTCGATGCTTACCAGTTCACCTTTGATTCTCCGGGGGTGAAACTGTTTCCTGAGTTAATAGAATATGCGAAAGTTTCTTTTCAGGAAAATCGTCCGATCCTGGAAGCAGTACTGGAACTGACTACCCGTATCAACACGGAATTTAAATACGATTCCCGGGCTACGAATGTGAATACAGAAATCAGCGAAGTCTTCGAGAAGAAACACGGCGTCTGCCAGGACTTTGCTCATTTCCAGATCGGCTGTTTGCGCGCCCTGGGCCTGGCCGCCCGCTATGTCAGCGGATACTTGAGAACCAATCCTCCGCCCGGCAAGCCGCGACTGGTGGGCGCTGATGCTTCCCATGCCTGGCTCTCCGTGTACTGTGGAGAAAAAGCGGGCTGGATTGACGTGGATCCAACCAATAACGTTCAGACTTCTGTCGATCATATTACGGTCGCGTGGGGCAGAGACTATTACGATGTCTGTCCCATCCAGGGCACGATCGTCGGTGGGGGCGAGCACCGCATGACGGTCTCGGTCGATGTCGCCCCGGAAGAACCCCAGCCAGCTGCACCTGCCACTGGCGATGCGAAATAGAAATTCTCAAACCTTTACGACTTAAGCCCGGTGAGCGTTCCACTGCTGGAACCAAACTGGTCTGATTCGACTCCCAGCCGCTGCAGCATACTGACATAGAGATTGCATAAAGGCGAATTCTGCTCTCGATTGAATGCCAGATGCTGACCATGCCTGAACCCGCCTCCCGCCAGCAGCAGGGGCAGATTGGTATTATCGTGTGTATTGGCATCTCCCATGTTACTGCCATACAGAACCATCGTACTGTCCAGCAGACGTCCTGTTTCCCCCTGGACCTCAGTCAGACTCTCAAATAACTGACGCAGAAGATTCATCTGTCGCCGATCTGCTTTTTCCAGTTGGGCCAGATGATCCGGGCGCATACCATGATGGCTGAGGGTGTGGTAACCGGTGCTGCTTTTTTCATCATCCCGTAGTTGAAAGACAGGGGTTGCGAAGGCGTCCACCATTAACGTCACAATCCGTGTCGAGTCAGACTGCAGCGCGAGTGCCGCCATCATCAGCATCTGTTCGAATTTATCAAACAGCAATGCGCGATCCACAATATCACGCGGGGGTTCCTGTTGAATATCCGGTTTCGGGCGCTGTTCCCATTCGCCCGCTGTCAGCAGTCTCTGCTCCAGTTCACGGATCGATGTAAAGTACTGATCGAGTCGTCTGCGATCACTCTGTCCCAGAGATCTGCTGTAACTCTGAGTCGAATCACTGACCGCGTCCAGAATACTTCCTCGGCGTTTCAGTGCCTGCAGCCTCTGTTTGACTTTCGCATCACTCCCCTGAATGAACAGTTTGCGAAACAGCTGAGCCGGACTGTCCTCCGCAGGCAGCAACACCCCATCCCGGGTCCACGACAGACTCCGATTCGCTTTGTCGATATTGACTCCCAGGTTCAACGTGGAAAATCGTGTCTGTCGTCCCAGGTGTTCTGCCGCGTATTGATCGAGTGAAATCGTATTACGAAACCCGCTGCTCGTGGGATGCCGGGCACCGGTCAGGAAACAGTTTTCGGTCGAATGACCGCCTTCGCACGCGGGGTGAGAAAGTCCACTGAAAACCGTAAAATCTTTCGTATACGTTTTCAGCTCCTTCAGATAGGGAGACAGCTGGTAATCCGTTCCCGCCGTTTTCGGAAAGAATGGCTCAGGAAGCACTCCCAGGTTATTGGAGATCAGCAGCATTCGCTGTGGCGTGGATTCCTGTTCCGAGTGATCGGGCTTTGCTTGAGCTCTGCACTCCAGTAACGGCAATGCCAGCGAGACCCCCGCGCCGCGCAGAAATTGGCGACGGCTGACCACAGGATGCGAAGTGGGAAATTGTTGATTTACAGTCATAAGATACTCTTACGTCAGGTTGTCAATGTGTGCTGATTCAATCGGTTTGAAGACTCGTACTCGGTGGTTGTTCTCTGCCCAGAAAAATCGAGCTGCGCACCACCGATTCCAACAGGTCACGTGTTCGATATCCATTGGGCCCGCATTCATCCAGAATCGCTTCAACCACAGGTCGATCAGAGAACCGCACCGGGGTTCCCGTCGCATAGACGATCAACTGCTGAACCAGGTTGCGCGCCAGCTGCCGCGGTTCTGCCAGGAGTAACTGCTTGAGTTCCCGGATATTCTGAAACGTCTGTCCGTTACGCAGTTGACCACGGGAATCGGTCGGTCCGGCAATAAAATAAGTATAATCGTGGCCGGCGCGATCGATGCCAGTTACTTTTTCGCCTTTCGCCAGACTGCGATAACGGGTTCGAAATGCTCCCATGATATCGAAGTCTTCCAGGGCAAAACCGACCGGGTCAAAACGGGCATGACAGGCGGCACAGACCGGGTCCCGGGTATGCTGCGCCAGTTGCTCACGAATGGTGGTGGCACCGCGGATGTCCGGTTCGACCGCGGGGACTGACGGCGGAGGCGGAGGCGGCGGATTTCCCATCACCCGCTCCATGATCCAGGCCCCGCGAATCACGGGAGAAGTCGTAGTACCATTCGCGGTCACTTTCAAAATCGCAGCCTGCGTCAGTAAACCGCCATAATGACTCTCGGCGGGCAGAGTCACTTTCCGCATCTGTGAGCCACTGACAGGCTGCAATCCATAATGGCGGGCAAGCCGATCATTCACAAACGCAAAGTCGGCATCGACCAGAACAGTGACAGGCAGATTCTCTTCGAACATCGCAGTGATAAACGCGCGGGTCTCTGCTGCCATGGATTCAATCAGGTAGTCATCGAACCGATATTCCGGATACAGGCGGCTGTCCGGTTCATCGCGACGAATGTCTTTCAGTGAAAGCCAGTAATCAGTCAGATTTGTGATAAATTTCTCAGTGGAATCAGAGAGCAGTAATCGACGTGTCTGCTGAGTCAGGATCTCCGCACTCAGCAACTGCCCCTGCTCGGCGAGCCGCTTCAACTCGTCATCAGGTCGCGTGTTCCCCAGAAAATGTGAGAGTCGCGCAGCGACTGCGTACTCTCGCTGGGGAGTCCCAGCCCGCGGTTCCGGCAGATACAGAAACGGTGCCGAACATAGAAACGCCGTATACCCACTCAGCAGGGCTTCTGCCAGTGGCGTGCCGGCCTCCAGTTCGTCAGTCACCAGCCGCTCGTAGATTTGAATCATATCTTCAGACGTTGGCACACGCTCTGCCCGTTGAATGAAGCGTCGCAACAGCCTTTTTGCATCTTCTGCCGGCTGAGTAGAGATCAGTTCTATCGGCAAGGTCCCCTTTTCAGCCGCTCGCATCGGTAACTCTCCGAACAGCCGTTGATGCGAAGCGGGAGGCCATGTCTCCGAGTCCAGGGGGCCGGTTATTTCCAGCCACTGAAAAGCCACACCCGGATGCCCGCCCTCCGGCATCGGAGGAAAATCGTAGTACAGGGGAGCATTTCGAGGATTGATGGCCCGCGGAACCGGCAGCCCCAGCAGACTGTACTCAAATGTTTCATTCTGCTTGAGAAGGATTGTCGTTTCATAGATGCCGACCTCTGGCTGAATATCAAACGTCTCTCCCGTTACTCGTACATCTCCCGACACATCCGCCCCCGATTGCTTCCGTGCGCGAAAATTCATCGGTATCGAATCCCAGGCCGGTCGCAGGCTGAAGTCCCTCAGCTGTCTGACCGCGCGTGCGGAAAAGCGAATCCGATAAGCGCCTGCTTCCCTGGCTTTGAAGACATCGGGATATCCGTAATATGGCCAGGAGGCGGAACGGAAAATCGCGAGTTCCATCTCCGGATCGTGCCTGTTCTCTTTTCGCATCCGGGCCAGATCACCGCCCGACAGCGGGACCATCTGGGAATCTTTCGCATAGAACATCGCCTCACGACCACCAAATGTCTCCGCAGTCTGAAACATACGCGTCGCCGGCAGGTGATGTTGCTCCCGTGTCCGCGGCTGCATTCCCGAGGCGACTGCCTGACGCAGCGCCTGGTCTGCAGCTTCGAGATAGGCATCCAGCTGGATGCGAGACATATCCAGAACTTCAGCAACTTTATTGCAATGCTGCTGCTCGCGATCCTGGGGCAGCAGGTCACGAATATCCAGGTGAGGGAGCGCCAGCATATCTCGCAGGTTCTGTTCGAACTCGTCTCGTGTCAACCGTCGCAAAGGTCCCCGCCCATGCAACGCGACCTGGGCGGCATCCGCAGCCTGCAGTGATTGAGACAGTTTTTTCAACAGGAGCGCGCGGTCCGCCTGAGACAGATCCTTTCGGTCCGGCGGCATCTCACCCGCGGCGATCCGGTCGTATGCTAGAATCCAGCGCTGACGCAGACGCTGATCATACAGTTTCCAGTTTAGCTGCTGCAGATTCAGCCGCCCTTCCGCCAGGTCATCATTATGACAGTCGAAACACGTTTTCTGCAGAAGCTGGCGGATCGTCTCGCCCGCCTCTGAGTCAACGTGTTCTTCAGCCTGCGCGCGGTCTTCCGGAAAAAACAGAAGCATCATACACAGGAGCAGTAAATGGCCGAGTAACTTACTATGACCACAGTCCGGATGTCTGTCCTCTGCGCGATTGCGGGATGGAAGCCGGGTGACTTTCGCCCCGCTCTGGTTTCTGTATTGAATGACTCGTAAACCCATCCATCACTTCCCGGACTTTTGAGCACTGGAGTCCAATTCGAAGTCCAACTGTACATCCTCTGCAGGCTTGACGTCGGCGGTCAACTGACTCTGCTCGTTATAGATCGCAGGGAGATACTGTTCGGTCTCCATGATATCGTACTTCTTATAGGGTTTTCCTGTCCAGCGGGAAGCATGAATTTCAACCCGTTTCTCCCCGACAGGTACTGTGACTTGATACTCGCCGTTTTGAATTTTGCCTTGTGCAGAATGAGTCGTATTATCTGCCGATATAAAGGTGATGGTTCCTTCGGGCAGTGGTTCTCCATCCAACTTGATGACTCCACTGACTTCAGACTCATTCGCACCCGTTCCCTGAAAACATCCCTGCAATGACAGAGTCATCAACAATAAGAGAAAGATCGATTTCATTGCTCATCCCCGGGAGTGAAGCGGAAAGACTAACCAGACGTGCTGCTGAGTGACTGCTGCGACACATCACATCAGAACTGTAAACGTCAGCGGATTAAAATTCCCCGATCACTTCCCCACCCGCGCGGGTACCTAATGACTGAAAAGTAGCACGATCGATATTTTCAGAGACAAAACGGACTGCCCCGTCTGCCAGTAAACCATGTACGCCTCCCACATGATAGCTCCGCGCAAATGTGCGGCTGTTCGAGGTGCTGTCAGCGCCACACGGAAGCATGCGGGATGTCCGAGCAGGCAATCAGGACATCTCCCACATTCGGATTCGGCGTTTCCAGGGTGGTGAAGAAAGTCCCCATACAGCGGGGGTTCATCAGTCGGCCACGCACATCGTGTTTGGATTGATCTGAAGATAAAATCAGTTCACTGGCCATCAAAGTCATCGATGCCCCGTCGGTGATATCGCGGAGCCGGGTTCGTGAGCGCGAATAAAACAGGCCATTCAGTGCGGTATAACTTCCCGCGGCACCAAAATGAGTAGATCCGGCACAGACGGCATAATTTCCGTGGAAGCCCTGTGAGCCGTTGCTGGAAGGATTCGTCTGACCGTAGGCGATATTTTTGGGTCCGGCGGGATCACTGGGGCACATCATCATCGGGACCACAGAATCTTTTCTGCTCCAGTAAATGGCGCCTGTCCGAGCCGGATTCTTTTGCTCCTCCATAAATACGTTGTACAGAGATCCCTGTTCGATATACGGAAGAATCATGGGATACCAGCCTGTATTATCTGTCGCTGGTCGCGGGGATCCCGGTAAATCACCATTGGTCGGATTGATCATCCCGAAAGGAAACACTTGAAATGTTTCATGGTAATTATGCATCGCCAGTCCCAACTGTTTGAGATTGTTTTTGCACTGACTGCGTCGGGCAGCTTCGCGTGCCTGCTGTACCGCGGGAAGTAACAGGGCAATCAGAATGGCGATAATCGCAATGACCACCAGTAATTCGATGAGCGTAAAACCTCGAGTCCGGCGAAACATGAGCGTCTCCTTTTTAAAAAAGAATGGAAACTCCAGCAGCTCCTGCATGAACAGAAATAAAAAGTACAAGCTGCCTTCTATATGAAGTTGACAGATCTATCTGAAATGAAAATAAAATTCAGGTTGCTCAAGTTTTAAGGATGAATGTTTTCTGAATCATCAATACCACGGACAAAGATGCCTTCGACTGCGCGTTCACAGGTTGCTTCCAGATGTCGGGCCATCGCTGAAGCTGCCGCTGCCTGGTCGCGACGAAGTAATGCTTCCAGTACCTGCAGGTGTTCTTCCAGAATCTGATCCAGGTAAAGTTCTGAATCTTTCAGCAATACACGCACCATATGCATCAGTCGATCATAACGATTCAGTTCTGCTTTCAGTCGTTTGATCCCGGAAGCATTCACGATTGCCGTGTGCGTTCTTTTATCGATATCGGAACAGAGCAGAGTCCATTGAGCATCACGCGTGGCCTGCTGTAAGTGACGTGTCTCTGCCAGCAGTTGCCTGATTTCCTCAAGATCACTGCATTCACAGGCGCAGCGGGCTGACTCAATTTCCAGAATACGACGCACGTGATACATCTCACGTATTTCCGGAATCCCGAACGGCGCCACGACCGCCCCCCGGTTGGGAAACAGTTCCACAACACCAATCCCGGTCAGCTCGACGATCGCTTCACGAACCGGTGTGCTGCTCACGCCATACTGCTTTGCCAGATGCTGTACCTTCAAACGGGTTCCCGCCGGATACTCACCGGTAAAGATTGACAGCAGAATCTGGCTGAAAATATCCAGCCTGAGAGAGCTGACCGGCAGCGGATGGGTCGAAAGCGTCGTGGTCGCACTCATACAGACTCTCCTGAATATTGCTGATATCGAAGCAGTTCTCGCAATCCTGGAGTGAACCGCTCCACAAAACTCACAATTACGCATAATGCATTATGCATAATATATTATATTGAAATCGTCATTGTCAATGATAATCAGACAAAGTGGCTGGAATCGTGAGAGATCGCATGAATCCCTTTTCAGGCGGAATTCCAGGGAACAGAGGCCAGGGAAGAGAAGCCAGTCAGAATTGACTGTATTCACAGTTCTACTAAAGCGTCTCCAGGCCCCTTAGAACCGGTTATTCAAGATTGAGAGACACTATGGTTCCAAGTGATGCGTTTTAAATTGATGCAGAATTGAGCCAATCGGCATGCAGTCCGGTGAACGTCGAACAGAAAGCAGCTGCGACAAAACGGTCGCTGAGTTCAGGCCGCTTTGGAACGGGATTCTGGTGCCTGAGTTTTGACAGGTCGCGTTTCTGAATGCAGAGCGAACTGTGCTGCTTTTTTCTTCATGCGTT